>CAYLZU010000042.1:0-16057 GCA_964388005.1 uncultured Burkholderiaceae bacterium | reverse complement strand
TTGGGCGGAACGAATCGGAACACCGAATCATTGAAGCCCGGGTTCAGGTTCCAGGCGATCAGTGACACCGATTGCGGCCGCGCCTCGTCGCTGCGGTTGGTGATCACCACCTTGCGCGGCAGCGGCCTGGCGCCCGTGGTGATCCAGATCTGCCAGTCAAACTGGCCCTGACGGAACGCATAGTGGTCGCACAGGTCTTCGCCGATGAAGTCCTGCCCGGCGTTCATCGCCGAGTCGATCTTGTCCAGCGGCGCGGCCGGCGTGCCCCATACGAACAGGTCCGACAGCGGCACTTCGATGCCGAAGCGGTTCTCCAGCTTCTCGACCAGGCCGGCCAGCGTGTCGTTCAGTTCCACCGACGAGTAGGCCTTCTGCGCCGGCGTGTACAGCGTGACGGTCTTGCCGTCGAAGAACAGCACGCGCTCGGAGCGCGGGCTGCGCATCGTCGCGCGCAGCCGGTCGGGGCGGGCCACGTCCATCGTCGCGCTGGCGCTGTGCTGCAGCTTCTGGCCGTCGGCCAGCACGCGCTCGCCGCTCAGCTCGGTGGTGACGCGGAAACGCTTCAGCGTCTGCAGGTGCGCGCCCATGTCCTTCAGCGCCTGCACCGCGGCCGGATCGACCGGGTTGGCTGCCGGAGCCGCTGGCGCGGCGGTGGCCGCCACGGCCTGTGCATACGCGCCGGGCGCCGCCAGCGAAAGGCCCAGCAGGCCGAGCAGCAGTAGTCTTCGTGTCATCTCTCTCTCCAGTTGGATGAAACTTCGTAGCAGCCGCTACACCAGCGCCTTGGCCAGCTTGAGCAGCAAGTCCTTCAGCGGCACCTGCAGCGCAGTCACCACCAGCAGAGGCAAGGCCAGCGGCAGCAGGATGCCGATCGCCGACACCTTGCCGATGGGCACGCGGCGCATCTTCACCACCGCCTCGTACATCGCGGCGGCATCGGCCACCGGCCCGATCTCGGGCGCTTCCAGGATCGGCTCGGCCGCCACCTCGCGGCCTTCGATCCAGCGCTGGTGCACCAGTTCGCCCTGCCGGCCGACGAGGGCCGAATAGGCGCGAATCGCCTGCTTGCGTGTGCGGCTCAATGCGGGCGCAAAGGCCAGCAGCGGCAGCAGCAGCAACAGAGACCAGAGGACGACGAACACGATCACCGCGTGCCGGTACGCGGCGAGACTGGCGCCGTGGTGCAGGATTTCGTGTGCCCAGCGCGAGGCCAGCATCGCTGACAGCGCCATGCTGACGAGCGCAAAGGCGCCGGGCAGTCTTTCGACGAGGGCCACGCCGCCGGCGCGGTCGGGGTGCGTCGGCACCAGCGACAGGTCGATGCGACCGACGCGCCACATCCACAGGCTGAGCAGCAGGATGCGCCACAGCCAGGCCATGAGCAGCGCCAGGAACACCGGGCGCACGACATAGGCAAACCACCAGCCGCCGAAGCCCAGCGTCCCGTCGGCATCGAAGGCCCAGGCCATGGCGTCGCCATGCGTGAGCGGATCGTCGGCCAGCGACCAGGCGACGGCCGCGCCGAGCAACAGCACCCAGGGCAGCGTGGCGTCGCGCAGCCGCACCACGGCGCGGCCGGCGGCGTCGAAGGCGGTGCGGGCTTCGGGCGTGGCCGCCGTGGCGGCCAGGCGCGCGGCGATGGCGCGCGCGGCGCGGTGCAGCATCGGCTCGGCCAGGATCAGCAGCGGAATCACCAGCAGGCAGCGCACATGCACGCCGTAGTGGCGCAGCAGCGACTCGCCCGAGTCGTCCGGGCTGCCGAGCCGGCCGGTGGCCAGTGCCCAGGCCGCGATGGGCAGCCAGGTCAGCAGCGCCAGGCCCAAAGCGCGCCGGGCGGCGCCGAGACCCTCGTCCGGCGCCAGGTGCAGCCGGCGCAGCCAGCGCAGCGGCGCCTCGTTCTCGACCGGCGAGAAAGCGGCGTCGATGCCGGGGCGTGAATGCGAAGCCGACATGGCGTCGATCGTTCAGCGGGCCGGTGCGTAGACCTGCTTCCAGTCGTTCTTGATGCTGACCAGCGTCCAGCCCCGCGAGCTGGCCTCGTCGAGCCCGCGGTCGAGCCTGCCGAACGGCGACCTGCGGTCGTAGGCGTATTCGCGCTCGGCGTCGTCGTGGTGCACGAGCAGGCCCAGCCGCGCGCCCGGGGCGCTGGTCGTCCATTCGAGCATCTGGAAATCGCCGTCCGAGTTGCCGAATGCCGCGATCGGACGCTTGCCGATCGCCTTGTGGATACCGACCGGCTTGCCGGCCTTGTCGTCGATGAAGGCGACCTTCGGCTGCTGCACCAGCACCGGCTGGCCATTGCGCAACTCGTACTTCAGCTCCAGGCTCGAGCCGACCATCTGCTGCGGCGGAACGCCGTAGGCCTGCTCGGCGAAGACGCGCATGAACTCGATGCCGCCGCCCGAGACGATCCAGGTCTGGAAGCCGTTGGCGCGCAGGTAGGCGAGCAGCTCCACCATCGGCGTGAAGGTCAGCTCCGCATACGGGCGCTTGAACTTCGGGTGGCGCGCGGTGGCGAGCCAATCCTTGACCACCGCCGCGAACTCATCGGTCGTGAGCCCCGCGTGCGAGGCCGCCACCAGTTCCAGCAGGCCGCGCTCGCCAGCGGCGGCGAGCGTCTTCATGTCGCCTTCGATCGCGGCCTTGAAGGGCTGCTTCGACTTCCACTCCGGATGCTTCGGCGCCAGCGCGCGCACGCGGTCGAGCGCGAACGCGAGCTGAAAGTACATCGGCTGCTCGCTCCACAGCGTGCCGTCGTTGTCGAACACTGCGATGCGATCGCCCGGCGCCACGAAGTCCCTGCCGCCCGGCTCGGTGACGGCCTGCACGAAGGCCACGATGCGGGCCTTGCCGGCGCCGGCATTCCACGAGGGCAGCGGATCGACCGGCTGCGCATGGGTACCGGCAGCCGCCATGAAGAGCAAGGCTCCGGCGGCGAAGCTGCGACGCACGGACGAGACGGCAGGGATCACGGGTTCACTCTCTCCGAGTACGGAGTCGACGAAGGCGGGGCCGACGACCGCCGAACGGTCGTCGGCCCCGCGGACGAATCGCTGTGCGTTGCAGGGCAGCCGCCGGCGACGCCGGCCTCAGTTGGCGGCGCCCTTGCGCAGCTGCTCTTCGATCTTGCTCAGATTGAAGGAGCCCGGCGACTGGCTCGGCGGAAACTCCTTCATCGTCAGCAGGAACTGCGCCGCCAGGCCCTGGATCGGCACGATCACGAAGGGCCGTTCGAGGAACCAGTCGTTGTAGGTGTTGGAGTTGTGCTGCGCTTTCTCGAACGGGTCGCGCCGCAGGTTGAACAGCAGCGGCACGCGCAGTTCGGTGAAGGGCTCGCGCCACACGCCGAAGGCCTGGCCGCGGTTCTCCATGAACACCACTTTCCAGTCCAGGTAGCGTGCGGCGACGATCTGCCCGTCGTCGTTGACGTACCAGAACTCCTTGCGCGGCGATTCCTTGATCTTGCCGGCCAGGTAGTCGTTCTGGTCGTAGCCGTCGATGTGGTTCTTGTAGGTGCGGCCGTTGAGCGACACGCCGCCCTTCTTCAGCCGCTCCTTGATGTCGGGCGCGCCGGCGATGGTGGCGAAGGTGGGCAGCCAGTCCTCGTGCGAGACGATGCCGTTCAGCGTGGTGCCGGCCGGCCACCGGCCGGGCCAGCGCACGAAGGTCGGCACGCGGTAGGCGCCTTCCCAGTTGCTGTTCTTCTCGCTGCGGAACGGCGTGGTGCCGGCATCGGGCCAGGTGTTGTAGTGCGGGCCGTTGTCGGTGGAATACATCACCACCGTGTCGTTGGCCAGGCCCAGGTCGTCGATGGCCTTGAGCAGCGCGCCCACATGCATGTCGTGCTCGACCATGCCGTCGCTGTATTCGTCCTGCCCCGACTTGCCGCGGTTGGCTTCCTTCACGTGCGTGCGGAAGTGCATGCGGGTGCCGTTCCACCAAACGAAGAAGGGTTTGCCGGCCTTGGCCTGGCGCGTCATGAACTCCCTGGCGGCCTCGACGGTCTCGTCGTCGATGGTCTCCATGCGCTTCTTGGTCAGCGGCCCGGTGTTCTCGATGGTCTGACCGCCCTTGCCGTCGGCCTTGGTCTTGAGCACGCCGCGCGGGCCGAACTTCTTGCGGAATTCGGGGTTCTTCGGGTAGTCGAAGTGCTCCGGCTCTTCCTCGGCGTTGAGGTGGTACAGGCTGCCCATGAACTCGTCGAAGCCGTGCATCGTGGGCAGGTGCTCGTCGCGGTCGCCCTGGTGGTTCTTGCCGAACTGGCCGGTGGCATAACCCTGGCTCTTCAGCACCGTGGCCATGGTCACGTCGGTCTTCTGCCAGCCTTCCTTGGCACCGGGCAGGCCGACCTTGGTCATGCCGCTGCGCACGGGCACGCTGCCGCTGATGAAGGCGGCACGCCCGGCGGTGCAGCTCTGCTGCGCGTAGTAGTCGGTGAACCCCACGCCTTCCCGGGCGATGCGGTCGATGTTGGGCGTGCGGTAGCCCATCATGCCGCGGTTGTTGTGGCTGATGTTCCAGGTGCCGATGTCGTCGCCCCAGATCACCAGGATGTTGGGCTTCTTGCCGCCCGCCGCCGGCGCCTGCGCCCAGCCCGGCGAAGCGGCCGCCGCGCCGAGCAGCAATGTGGCCGCCGCCGCGAGTTTCCGGATTAATGTCATGTCGCCCCTTCCAGTGCCGGTGGGTAGAACTGCGTCAGTGGCCGCCGAGTCCCGTTGTCGGATCAGCGCGGCACGATGGTGCGGCACGCGGTGTCGCGGGTCATCGTCGGATGGGGCAGGGCCGCCTGCCCTTTGGTGCAACTGGCGCCTGCGGCCAAGCCGGTGCACTCGCAGGCGAGGCAGTCGGCGATCAACACCGGGCACCGCCGCGGCGCCCTTCTGCCAGCGCAGCGTCGATCTTTCGCACGAGGGCGCTGCCGAGGAACGGCTTGGGAAGGAAGTGCGCGATGCCCCGGCGCCTCGTTTCCTGTCGCACCCTGGCCTCGTCCTGCGCCGAGATGACGACTGCCGGCGCCGTCACCCCGCGTTCGCGCAGACGGTCGATGAGGTCGAGGCCGGACATCGCCGGCAGGTTCAGGTCCACCACCAGGCAGACCGGGCAGTCGAGGACGGGATCCGCCAGCGCCTCCTCGCCGCTTGCATGGGCCCGGATCTCGAAGCCCCAGGCGCGAAGCACCCGTTGCAGCGCGGCACGGAGCCCCTCGTCGTCTTCGACGAGTAGCACCACGCGGCCGTCTCGACCCGCTGTTGCGGCAGGGGTTTGCGCAAGGTCGTGACTCACCCGACGATCGTGCGTCACCCGGCACGACGCCGCATCGTGCCCGCGGGCACACAGCCGTGCCCTTTGGTGCAGCGATGCGGCGATCGGCCCGCGAGGCGACCGCGTGCGGGAAGCCTAGCCGCGGCCGAGCAGCAGGGCGGCGATCCTGCCCAGCTCCGCGGCGTTGGCCGCGCCGAGCTTGGCCATCACCTGCGCGCGCTGCGCCTTGACGGTGCGTTCGGCGATACCGAGCGCGTCGGCGATCTGCTTGTTGAGCCGGCCGGCGACGACCAGTTCGAACACTTCGCGCTCGCGCGCGGTGAGCTGCGCGAAGCGCGCCCGCAGTTCCCGGTCGGCACCGCCGGCAGCGCGCTGCGCGGCGTCGAGCTCCAGCGCACGCGCGACGGCGGCGAGCAGCGGCTCGCGCTCGACCGGCTTGCCGAGGAAGTCCACGGCGCCGGCCTTCATCGCCCGCACGCCAGTGGCGAGGTCGCCGTGCCCGGAGAGGAAGATCACCGGCAGCCGGATGCCGTGCCGCGCCAGCGCCTCCTGCAGGTCGAGCCCGGACGGGCCCGGCATGCGCAGGTCGAGCAGCAGGCAGCCCGGCGCATCGGCGGGCGGATCGAGCAGGAACTCGCCGGCCGAGGCGTAGGTCTTGACGCGGAAGCCCGCCGCGCCGAGCAGCCGCTGCAGCGCGCTGCGCAGCGAATCGTCGTCGTCGACGACGTGGATCAGCGGCGGCGCCGTCATGGCGTGGCGGTCGGCAATGGGCCGGCCGCATCGGCCGGCGCTGCCAGCGGCAGGATGAAGCGGAACTCGGCACCGGGGTCGCAGCTGGCGGCCGAGATCGTCCCGCCATGCGCCTCGACGATCGAGCGCGCGATCGCCAGCCCAAGCCCCATGCCGCTGCGCTTGGTGCTGAAGAACGAGTCGAAGACGCGGGGCAGGTCGGTCGGGGCAATGCCGACGCCGAAGTCGCGCACGAGGACCTGCACGCCATCGGCGATGTCCCGCGTCTCGATGCGGACCCGGCGCGCATCCTCCGGCACCTCGGCGCTCGCGTCGAAGGCGTTGAGCATCAGGTTGATGATCACCTGCTGGATCTGCACCGGGTCGCCGGTGACGTCGGCGCGACTGGCCCTCGGCAAATACTCGACCGCGATGACGCGTCGCCTTGCCTCGGCGCGCAGGATCCCCGCCGTGGCATCGACCGCCTCGTTCAGGTCGAAGCGGCGTCGCTCGGTGTCGTGGCGCGCCAGCAGCGCCCGCAGCCGCTTGATGACCTCGCTGGCGCGCAGGTCGTCGCGCTTGATGTCGGCGAGGATCTGCAGCAATTCGTCGCGACTGAGCTGGTCGGACTGGATCAGCATCTCCGCCGCGTCGGCGTTGCTGAGGATGGCGCCCAGCGGCTGGTTGATCTCGTGCGCGATCGACGCGGTCAGCTCGCCGGCCACCGCCAGCCGTGAGGCGTGCAGCAGCTGCACGCGCTGCGCCTGCAGGCTGAGTTCGGCCGCGCGCCGCCGGCGGCGCTGCAGCAGCAAGGCGGCGATCAGCAGCGTCTGTGCAACCAGCGCGATCGCCACCAGCAGCGACTGCCACCAGTAGCGATCGAAGAATCCCGGCTCGGCGTAGCGGACCTCGCAGCCGGCGGGCAGCAGCCGCGCGCTCAGGCCATGCCGCTTCAGCTGCCGCCCGTCGGCCACGCACTTCGACGGCGGCGGGGGCTCGACGGCGGGCCGGCCGGCAAGCGATCCGTCGATGGCGCGCATGACGAGGTCGGCCAACTGCTCTCCACGCGCCACCAACGATTCGACGGCACCGGCGGCCAGTCCGTGACCGATCTGGGACTCGTAGACGCCATAGATCGGTGCGCTGCTTGCGGCGCTGAGCGTTTCGAGCGCATCGCGCGGCACGTAGACCCGCCCGTCGACGTCGCGGAACAGGGTGGCGTAGAGCACCACCGTATCGCGCCTCTCGCTTGCCAGCTGCCGGGCTGCCTGCTGCGGCGAGAGTCCAACCAGGTACTCGACCGCCAGCCGGTCGGCGTACCTCGACAGCGCCTCGCGGAAGCCCGCCAGCTGCACCTCGTCGAACGGCGAGACGCCGCCGACGACGACCGCGCGCCGCGCATTCGGCTGCAACGCGAGAGCGATCTGCACGGCACCGGCGAAGTCCACCTGCGCCGGAATGCCGGTCAGTCCGGCGCCGGCAGGCAGCCGCTGCGCATAAGCCGGAGTGACGAAGTGGAAAACCACCGGCGCACCGGGCCAGAGCTGCTCTCGGTGGCTCAGGTAGAAGTCGACCGCCGGCTCGGTCACCAGAACCACCGCGTCGATATGGACGTTCTCGTACTTCCTGGCCAGCAGTCCAGCCAGCAACGGCCCCGCCGCCCCGCCGAAGCGTGCCGCGTCGATCGACTCGTAGATCCAGGCCACCGGCCCCGGACGACGTTGTGCCATCGCTGCGCGCATGGCGGTGTCGATGGTGACGAATGCCGGCAGATAGGGATCGGTGCCGCTGATCACCAGCACCTGGGCCGCACCGCCCGCGCCGCCTGCGGGATCGGCCACCGCGGCGGCCTGCGCCATCGCTGCAGCCGACCCCAGGCCGAGAACGGTCAGCAGCAGCAGGCGAACGTGCGGCCTGCACGGTCGGCGCGGTGTCATGAGAGCCGCAATGTAATGCACAGGCGCGTGCGGCCGCGCCCGCTGACATAATCGTCGGCCGTTGCGGAACCGGATCCTCGACACGGCCGATCGAGCGTCGGCGAACTCCAGATAACAGACAGCCCGCTTGAGCGCCACCAGCCAGTTCGCCCTGCTGCGGCAGCGCCGCTTCGCGCCGATCTTCTGGGTGCAGTTCCTCGGCGCCGCCAACGACAACGTCTTCAAGTTCGCCTTCACGCTGCTCGCCACCTACGCGGCGGCGCGCTGGGGCAACGTCGAGCCGAGATTCGCCGGCTTCCTGATCGCGGCGCTGTTCATCGCGCCCTTCATGCTGTTCTCCGCCACCAGCGGCCAGCTCGCCGACAAGCTGGAGAAGTCGTGGTTCATCCGCCGCATCAAGGACGCCGAGATCGCGGTGATGCTGGTGGGCGCCGCCGGGCTGGCGCTGCAGTCGGCGCCGCTGGTCTACGCGGCGATCTTCCTGCTCGGGCTGCAGTCGACGGTGTTCGGGCCGGTCAAGTACTCGTACCTGCCGCAGCACCTCGATGCGCACGAACTGACCGGCGGCAACGGCGTGGTCGAGATGGGCACCTTCGTCGCCATCCTGCTCGGCACCATCGGCGGCGGGCTGTTGATCGGCGAGTTCGGCGAGGCCGGCGCGCTCGCCACCGCCGCCGTCGGCCTGGCGATTGCGTTCGCCGGCCGCGTCGCGGCGCAGTTCGTGCCGCACTCGCCGGCGGCGGACCCGGGGCTTTCGATCAACTGGAACCCGTTCACCGAGACCTGGCGCAACCTGAAGATCGCGCACGGCAATGCGTCGGTGTTCAACTCGATTGTCGGCATCTCGTGGCTGTGGTTCTTCGGCTCGATCTTCCTCACCAGCTTCACGCCATACGCGCGCGAGAACCTCGGCGGCGCCGAGGGCGTGGTGACGCTGCTGCTGGCGGTGTTCTCGCTCGGCATCGGCGCGGGGTCGCTGGCCTGCGAGCGGCTGTCGCGGCGGCGGGTCGAGATCGGCCTGGTGCCGCTCGGCTCGATCGGGATGACGGTGTTCGCGGTCGACCTGTACTTCGCCTCGACTGCGTTCGCGCCGATGAGCAACGGCACGATCGGCCAGTTCCTGGCCGCGCAAGGCAGCGGGCGCATCGTCGCCGACCTGGCGCTGCTGGCGTTCTCCGCCGGGCTGTACTCGGTGCCGCTGTATGCGCTGATCCAGTCGCGCGCCGAGCGCGCGCGGGTGGCGCGGATCGTCGCCGCCAACAACATCCTGAACGCCGTGTTCATGGTCGCGGCGTCGCTCGCGGCGACCGCCCTGCTCGCCTCCGGGCTGACGATCCCGCAGCTGTTCCTGGTCACGGCGCTGATGAACGCCGCGGTGGCGCTGTACATCTACCGGCTGGTGCCGGAGTTCCTGCTGCGCTTCCTCGCCTGGGTGATCACGCACACGCTGTACCGGCTGCGCGCCGTCGGCACCAACCGCATCCCGGCGACAGGGGCGGCGGTGCTGGCCTGTAACCACGTCAGCTTCGTCGACGCGGTGGTAATCATGGGCGAAAGCCCGCGGCCGATCCGCTTCGTGATGGACCATCGCATCTTCAAGCTGCCGCTGGCCAACTGGTTCTTCAGGAACGCGAAGGCGATCGCCATCGCGCCGGCGAAGGAGGATCCGAAGATGTTCGCCGGCGCCAACGAACGCATCGACGCCGCGCTCGCCGACGGCGACCTGGTGTGCATCTTCCCCGAGGGCCGGATCACCTACGACGGCGAGCTGAGCCCGTTCAAGCAGGGGGTGAAGAAGATCGTCGAGCGCGTGCCGGTGCCGGTGATCCCGATGGCGCTGCGCGGGCTGTGGGGCTCGGTGTTCTCGCGCTACGGCGGCGCGGCGTTCTCGCGCCCGGTCGAGGCGCGGCTGCGACGCGGCCTGCGCTCGAAAGTGGAACTCGTGGTCGGCGAGCCGGTCGCGCCGGAGCGGGTGACGCCGGAACTTCTGATGGAACAGGTGGCGGCGCTGCGCGGCGACGCGCAGTAAGAGGGCTGGCGCTGCGCTTGCATCGCTGGCCGCTCCAGCTCTTGCGCGCCGCACGAGCGCCGGCCCCGACATGCGTCTGATGTGCCGCGTTTTCTGGCGGCGGCCGCAGCCTCGCGGCAGCGTCCGCTCTGCCACGCCGCTCGGGCATTCCGTATCCTGCGGCCGATCAACCCAACCCGGAATCGGCACCTTGCGCCTGCTGCTGATCGAAGACGACCCGATGATCGGCGAAGCCGTCGCCGAAGCGCTGCGCGGCGACGGCCACGCCGTCGACTGGGCGCAGGACGGACCGGCAGGACAGCGGGCGCTGACCTCGGGCGCGCCGTACGCGCTGCTGCTGCTCGACCTCGGCCTGCCGGGCCGCGACGGGCTGAAGCTGCTCGCCGACCTGCGCGCGCGCGGCGACCGGCTGCCGGTGCTCGTCATCACCGCCCGCGACACCGTCGCCGACCGCATCGCCGGACTCGATACCGGCGCCGACGACTACCTGGTCAAGCCGTTCGACCTCGACGAACTGCTGGCGCGGGTGCGGGCGCTCGCCCGCCGCGCCGCCGGCCGCGCCGAGCCGGTGCTGGCGCACGGGAGGCTGCGCCTCGACCCGGCCAGCCACACCGCATGGCTCGACGAGCAGCCGCTCGCCCTGTCGGCGCGCGAGTTCGCGCTGCTGCGGGCGCTGATCGAGAAGCCGGAGGCGGTGCTGTCGCGGACGCAGCTGGAAGAACGGCTGTACGGCTGGAACGAGCCGGTCGGCAGCAACGCGGTCGAGGTGCACATCCACCATCTGCGCCGCAAGCTCGGCGAACGCGCGATCCGCAACGTGCGCGGCGTCGGCTGGACCCTCGGCGACCTCGGTCCGGCGCCCTGATGCGCTCGATCCGCCGCTGGTTGCTCTCGGCGCTGCTGGCGCTGCTCGCCGTCGCCGCCGCCGCCGGCGGCGCGCTCACCTATGCCAGCGCCCGGCATGAGGTCGACACGCTGTTCGACGAGGAACTGCGCCAGGTGGCGCTGTCCCTGCGCGACCATGCGCGGCTGGATACCGACCGCATCGCGCGCTCGGCCGAGCGGCCCGAGCAGCGGCTGCTGGTGCAGATCGACGACCCGCGTCGCGACCAGCCGTACCGCTCGCGCGACGTCGCGCCGCTGCCGCGCGCGAGCGGCGAGGGCTTCCGCGATCTCGACCACGCCGGCGCCCGCTGGCGCGTGTACGCGCTGCCGTTCGAGGTCCAGGTGATCCAGGTGGCGCAGCCGGTGGCGCTGCGGCAGGCGCAGGCGCTGGGGATCACGCTGCGGATCCTGGCGCCGCTGCTGCTGCTGGTGCCGCTCGGCGCGGCGCTGATGTGGTGGATCGTCGGCCGGGCGCTGCGGCCGCTGGGCGCGCTTGGCGGCGAACTGGCACAGCGCCAGCCCGGCTCGCTGGCGCCGCTGGCGCTCGACCCGCTTCCGGCCGAAGTGCAGCCCATGGTGGCGGCACTGAACGACCTGCTCGGCCGGCTGCAGGTCGCCTTCGAACAGCAGCGTGCCCTCGCCGCCGATGCCGCTCATGCGCTGCGCACGCCGCTCGCGGCGGTGACCCTTCAGGCGCAGCTGGCGCGCCGCCTCGCCGAGGCCGAGGCGCGGGAGGCGGCGCTCGAACGCCTCGAGGGCGGCGTCAAGCGCGCCAGCCATCTGGTGGCGCAGCTGCTGGCGCTGGCGCGGCTCGACCCCGAGGCGGCGCAGGAGCCGGCGGCGCCGCTGGACCTGGCAGCGCTGGCGCGCGATGTCGCCGATGAGCTCTCCGGCCTGGCCGATCGGGCCCGGATCACCCTGCGCACCGTGCTGCCGCCCGCGGCGTCCGTGCTCGGTCATGACGCCGCATTGCGGATGGCGATCACCAACCTGCTCGACAACGCGCTGCGCTACACGCCGGAAGGCGGCGCGGTCGAACTGGCGGTGACGGAGGAAGCCGGACGCTGGCGAATCACCGTCAGCGACACCGGCCCCGGTCTGCCGGCCGACGAAAAAAAGCGCGTCTTCGACCGCTTCTACCGCGGCCGCGACAGCAGGGCGCCGGGAAGCGGGCTGGGCCTGGCCATCGTCCGCGAGGTCGCCCGCCTGCATGGCGGCGAGACGCTCATCGCCGACGGACCGGGCGGGCGGGGATTGACGGTCGGTCTGCGGCTACCAGCGGCACGGCCGTAAGTCGCCCTTAAGTCTGGCTGGCTACTCTTCGTTTCGCAGTCCGGTTTCGCGGCCGGCCTGCCCTCACAAATGATTCGGCGCCGCAACCCGGCGCCATTTTTTTGCCTGTTCGCCCGGCACTGTCGGTGGCGAAAAGGATCCTCGCCGACGCCCGCTTCCGGCGCCTCGCCGACGGCGCTTCAGGCGGCCCTCCTGCCGGCGAGGTGCCGCTCGGCGAACTGCCGATACCACGGCAGGCACGCGGCATTGGCCATCGCGTCGGCATGGGCGACTTTCGCCAGCTCGTGGCCGAGCATCAGCCTCTTGATCGGCACTTCCATCTTCTTGCCCGACAACGTCCGCGGCACATCGGGCGCCTGCACGATCTCGCTCGGCACGTGGTGCGGCGACAACCCGGCGCGGATCTTCCGCCGCAGGCGCTCGACGAGCGCCTGGTCGAGCGCGGTGCCCTCGCGCAGCACGACGAACAGCGTCATCCACGACTCGCGGTCGAGGGACTCGAGATCGACCACCAGGCTGTCGAGCACTTCCGGCTCGTCCTCGACGATCCGGTACAGCTCGCTGGTGCCCATGCGGATGCCGAAGCGGTTGATGGTCGCGTCCGAGCGGCCGTAAATGACCGCGCCGCCGCGCGGCGTGATCCGCACCCAGTCGCCATGCCGCCACACGCCCGGATACATGTCGAAGTAGCTCTCGTGCAGCCGCAGGCCGTCGGCATCGCCCCACAGGGCGAGCGGCATCGACGGCAGCGGCGCCGTGCACACCAGTTCGCCGACCTCGTCGACCAGCGCCCGGCCCGCTTCGTCGAAGGCTTCGACCCTGGCGCCGAGGCAGCGGCATTGCATTTCGCCGGCATGCACCGGCAGCATCGGATTGCCGCCGACGAAGGCACCGGCGAAGTCGGTGCCGCCGGCGATCGGGTTGATCCACAGGTCGGCCCGCACCCGCTTCAGGATCCAGTCGTAGGCCTCCGGCGGCAGCGGCGATCCGGTCGAGCCGAGCATCTTCAGTCGCGACCGGTCAGCGATGCGCGACGGCTCGACACCGGCCTTCATGCAGTTGGCGAAGAACGCGGCGCCGGCGCCGAACGCGGTCACCGCCGCCTCGTCGACGAAACGCCACAGCCGGCCGAGATCGGGCCAGCCGGGGCTGCCGTCGCACAGGGCGATGGTCGCGCCGGCGAGCAGGCCGCCGACCTGCACGTTCCACATGATCCAGCCGGAACTGGAGTACCAGTGAAACACGTCGCCGGCGCGCAGGTTGCAGTGCAGGCCGAGCAGCTTCAGGTGCTCGACGACGATGCCGCCGTGGCCATGGACGATCGGCTTCGGCAGCCCGGTGGTGCCGGACGAATACACGATCCACAGCGGATGGTCGAACGGCAGCGTTTCGATGCGCAGTTCGGCCGCCGCGCGCGACAGGTCATGCCAGCGCCGCGGCTCTGGCACCCCCGGCGGGACCGCCGCCTCGACGCCCGGCTGCGGCACCAGCACCCAGTGCCGCACCGTCGGCAGCGCGGCGAGCAGTTCGCGCACCGTGTCGACGCGGTCGTGCTGCCGGCCGCCGTGCCGGTAGCCGGTGACGGCGAACAGCACCGTCGGCTCGATCTGCCGCAGGCGGTCGAGCACCGCCACCGGTCCCATCTCGGGCGCGCACACCGACCAGATGGCGCCGATGCTGGCGGCGGCGAGGAACGCCACCACGGTCTGCGGACAGTTCGGCAGGTAGGCGGCGACGCGGTCGCCGGGCGCGACTCCCATGTCCCGCAGCGCGGCGGCGACGCTGGCGACCTGGCTCCTCAGCTCGGCCCACGACAGGTCGGCCAGCGGTGATTCCTCGGCCGCGAAGCGGATCGCCGTTCGATCACCATCGGCATGACGGAACACCTGCCGGACGTAGTTCAGTCGCGCGCCCTCGAACCAGCGCGCGCCCGGCATGCGCGCATCGGCGAGCACGGAAGCGATCGGCGACTCGGAGTGCAGGTCGAAGTGATCCCAGATCGACTGCCAGAAGTCCGCCACGTGCTCGACCGACCAGCGCCACAGCGCGTCGTAGCTGTCGAAGCGCAGCCCGCGCTGCCGCGCCAGCCAGCGCAGGTAGTCGGCCATCGTGCTCGAGGCCGCGAACTCCGGCGCCGGGGTCCAGATCGGCGGCGCTTCGGTCTGCATCGTTCCTCCTGTCGGCCGTCGGCGGCGGGCCCCGCCGGCCGCCCGGGCCTCGATTCTGGCGCCTCCGTCGCCGGCCCTCTGCTCATGCAGGCGCCGATCCGCGACCCTTGGCCGATGAGCCGCCGCAATACCGGTATGCGTGCGTCCCGGCACGAGGCCGGCGGCTTTCGTTAATCATCCGTTCACAATGTCCAAGCAGACTTTCCAGCGGTCGCAGTCGAATCCGCAGTGACCCATCGTCAGGAGTTCACATGCGCGTGAAGCACATCCGCTGCGTCGACATCAGTCCCGATCCGGACAGCATCGGCTACGGCCCGCACGAGGTCGAGCCGCTGGCCGACGACATCCGCAGCCACGGCGTGCTGCGGCCGGTGCTGCTGCGCGAAACCCCGCAGGGCTACGTGATCGTGCACGGCGAACGGCGCTGGCGCGCGGCGGCGATGGCCGGGCTGGACTCGATTCCGGCCCTGGTCGTGCAGGACCTGCCACGGCGAAGTGCGATGCCCGCCTGAAGCGGGCAAGGCGGCCGCCACTCCGCGGCGGCCGGCAGGTCAGGTCGCGCTGCCCGGCGGCGCGTCGATCGCTTCGGCGACGGCGGCCCGCAGCCGCTCCCAGTGCGAACCTTCCCAGTACACGCGCCCGCAGCCGGCACAGGACACGAATCGCCGGTGCCTGTCTCGAACACCGGGCGGCAGCCGCTCGGCGATGGCCTCCTTGTCGGCGGCAGCCAGCGGCGCATTGCAGACCAGGCAGCGCGTGAACGGCCGCGCACTGCGCGCCAGGTCGAGCCGCTCGACCACCTCCCGCAGTTGCGCCCGTGGCTCGAGCATCCGGACGTAACAGCCATGCGTGATGCCGCGCCGCATCAGCAGCTCGCGGTCGCGCGTCAGCACGATGCGCCCCTGCTCGCGCGCGAGCAGCTCGATCTGCGGATCGGTGAGTCCGTTCTCGTACAGGGTGTCGAAGCCCAGCAGCCGCAGCAGCCGCGCCAGCCCGCCGAGATGAGCATCGGCGAGGAAACGCGTCGTGCGCAGCGGCGCCGCGCGCACGCGCAGCAGCGGCGTGATGTCGAACGACTCGAACTTCGGATAGACGGCGACGCGATCGCCGGCGCCGATGCGGCGGTCGAAGCCGACCGACTCGCCGTTGACGAGGATCAGCTCGACCTCGGTATGCGGAACACCGAGAGCCTCGATCATGTGCTTCAGGGTGGCGCGGCCCGGGCAAGCGACGCCGAACTCCCGCCCGCGACGCGCTGGCGGCAGGAAGTCGTTCAGTTCCTCGTAGAAGCGGAAGGTCGCGTCGACCGGCGGCGGGCGGTGCATCGTGACCGGCGTCAGCGCGGCGCCGCTCCGTCGCCGGTTTCGGTCGTCGACGGCGCGTCGGCAGGCGGCTCCCCGGCTTCGTCCTCCCACGTGTAGCGCTTGCGCGGCGGCACGTCGAGCCGGCGCAGGGCGAGCGCCATCAGCAGGCCGATCACTCCCGCCGCCAGGTGTGTCTCCCACGACACCCTCGGATCGACCGGCAGTACGCCCCAGGCCAGGGTGCCGTAGGTGAACGCCACCAGCAGCGAGGCGGCGATCGCGCGCCGGTCGCGGCGCAGCAGGCCGGCGAAGAAGACGTAGCTCACCAGCCCGTAGACCAGACCGCTGGCGCCGAGGTGCACCGAGTCGCGGCCGAAGACCCAGACCACGGCGCCGGTGCCGAGATACACGGCCGGCAGCACGCGCAGCGTCGAGTGCGGGTACAGAAAG
>CAYLZU010000041.1:0-16105 GCA_964388005.1 uncultured Burkholderiaceae bacterium | reverse complement strand
CCACAGCTGCAGCCAGGCGGAGACATCGAAGAAGCCGGTGCCGCTGGAGGCCGGGTGCGGCATCACGATCTGGCCCTTGTAGACCGGCTTGGTGAGGTCCTTCCACGATTCCGGCTTCGGGATGTTGCGCTTGGCGGCCTCGGCGGTGTTGAAGCAGATCGTCGCCCCCCAGACGTCCATGCCGACCCAGGCCGGCGGGTTCTTCGGGTCGCGGTACTGGGCGGCAATGCGGTTCAGGCCGGCCGGCGCGTAAGGCTGCAGCATTCCTTCGGTGTCGAAGATCGCCATGCTGGTGGCCGCCACGCCCATGATGACGTCGGCCTTGGGATTGGCCTTCTCGGCCAGCAGCCGCGCCGTGATGACGCCGGTGGAGTCGCGCACCCAGACGATCTCGATCGTCGGATTCGCCTTCTCGAAGGCGGTCTGATAGGCCTTGAGCTGGTCGGTTTCCAGTGCCGTGTAGACGGTGAGCTGGGTCTTCTGCGCCGCTGCGGTGCCGGCGGCGAGCGCCAGGCAAAGGCCGGCGGCGAACGCGGTGAGACGTCGACTGAACATGCGGACTTCCTCCTCGGATGAGCGCCGCGTCGCGGCGGCAGACTGACGGCGGATTCGCGGTTGCCCGGCAACCCTGCAATCAGCCAGTGTCGCCGGCGCCGATGACGGCGCCGTGACGGCCGGCGGTGTTGCCCGCTGCGACCCCCGGCGGCGGCCTTTCGCCGTCCGGAACGCTTGCTTCCCCAGCGCGCGGCAGTCTAGGGAGCAAGCCAGCGCAACGTCAATTGTTTCTTGCTGATTGTCGACAATCCGCCGATGCGCCCCTAAACTCCTGCGGCATGCCGACCCGGAACAGCGCGGTGGTGCTGCCGCACCCGACGATCGCCCTGCTGCGCACGGCCTCGCTCGCCTCGGCGGCGCAGCAGGAGATCGAGCGGCTGATCCTGGCCGGGGAACTGCCGCCGGGCGCGAAGCTGACGGAAGCGATGCTGTCGCAACGCCTCGGCGTCTCCCGCGGCCCGATCCGCGAGGCGTTCCGCCGCCTCGAGGAAGCCGGGCTCGTGCGCCTGGAGAAGAACCGCGGGGTGTTCGTCCGCGACGTCCCGCTCGACGAGGCGGCCGAGATCTACGACCTGCGCGCGGTGATGGACGAACTGGCCGGCCGGCGGGTCGCGGCGAGCCTGACCGCCGAGCAGGCGAGGACGCTGCGCGGCGTCGTCGAGCGGATGGAGCAGGCGGCGCGCGCCGGCGACGCCGATGCCTATCACCTGCTGAACCTGGAATTCCACGAGCGCGTGGTCGAGTACGCCGGCAACCGCAAGATGTCGTCGATCTACCGCAAGCTGGTCAACGAACTGGCGCTGGCGCGGTGGCGCAACCTGGCAGAGGAACAGGCGCTGACGCATTCGGCCGCCGAGCACCGGCAGATCCTGAAGGCGCTTTCCTCCGGCGACTCCGAGGCCGCGGGCCGCGCCCTGTTCGAACACGCCCAGCGCAGCAAGCAGCGGATGCTGCGCCACCAACCATCCGCGGCGCCGGCCCGCGCCGGCGGCAGGAAAGGAAGCTGATGCTGCAAGTCAACGGCCGCGGCTACGCGCCGCCGGCGTCGCCGACGGTGGTGATCTGCGTCGACGGCTGCGAACCCGACTACATCGCCCAGGCGGTGGCCGCCGGGCTGATGCCGACGATGAAGCGCTGGCTGCGCGAGGGCACGGCGCTGATCGCCGACTGCGTCGTGCCGAGCTTCACCAACCCGAACAACCTGTCGATCGTCACCGGCAGCCCGCCGTCGGTGCACGGCATCTGCGGCAACTACCTGTTCGATGCCGAGTCGGGCGCCGAAGTGATGATGAACGACCCGAAGTGGCTGCGGGCGCCGACGATCCTGGCGGCGCTGGCGGACTCCGGTTCGCGGGTGGCCGTGGTCACCGCCAAGGACAAGCTGCGCCGCCTGCTCGGCCACGGCCTGCGCGGCATCTGCTTCTCGTCGGAGAAGGCCGGCGAGGCGAACGAGGCCGAGCACGGCATTGCCGGCGTGCCGGAACTGGTCGGCATGGCAGTGCCCGACGTCTACAGCGCCGAGCTGTCGGAGTTCGTCTTCGCCGCCGGCGTGAAGCTGCTCTCGACGCGGCGGCCGGACATGATGTACCTGTCGACCACCGACTACGTGCAGCACAAGCACGCGCCGGGGGACCCGGACGCCAACCGCTTCTACGCCATGTTCGACCGCTACCTCGGCGAGTTCGACGCCGCCGGCGCGGTGGTCGCCGTCACCGCCGACCACGGCATGAACGCCAAGGTGAAGCTCGATGCGTCGCCGAACGTGATCTACCTGCAGGACCTGCTCGACGGCTGGCTTGGCCAGGCGCGCTCGCGCGTGATTCTGCCGATCACCGATCCGTACGTGGTCCATCATGGCGCGCTGGGCTCGTTCGCCACCGTCTACCTGCCGGCGGACGCTGCCGAGTACGCGGGCGCCAGACTCGCCGCCGTGCCGGGCATCGAGGTCGTGCTGCCGCGCGAGGCGGCGGCGACGCGTTTCGAGCTGCCCGCCGACCGCATCGGCGACCTGGTCGTCGTCTCCGAGCGCAGTGTCGTGCTCGGCACCAGCCGCGACCGGCACGACCTGTCGCAGCTCGAACTGCCGCTGCGTTCGCACGGCGGCATCTCCGAGCAGCGGGTGCCGCTGGTGCTGAACCGGCCGCTGCCGGGGCTCGACACCGCGCGCCGCTGGCGTAATTTCGATGCCTTCGACCTGGCGCTGAACCATGCGCAGTGAAGCTGAGCGGCAGCCATCGGAACTGGATCCCCGCCTTCGCGGAGACGACGGCGCTGTTTCCGATCGCTGCGCTCCCGGACCTCGCCGTCGCTTCGACGCCTTCGAACTGGCGCTGTCTTACACCCGATGAACGCCCCGGTCCCTCCCGTCCGCCACGAACACCTGCGCCTCGCCGGCGAGAAGATCGACACCGGGCGCCGATTCGAGGTCCGCTATCCCTACACCGGGGAGGTCGTCGCCACCGTGCCGCTGGCGAGCGTCGACGACGCGAGGCGCGCGATCGCCGTCGGCCGCAACTTCCGCAGCCGGCTGACGCGGCACGACCGCTACCGGATCCTGATGCGTGCCGGCGAGATCATCGCCGAGCGGCGCGACCAGATCGCGCGGCTGATCACGCTCGAATCGGGGCTGTGCCTGAAGGACACCAACTACGAGGTCGGCCGCGCCAGCGACGTGCTGCTGTTCGCCGCCAACCAGGCGCTGGTCGACGACGGCCAGATCTTCTCCTGCGACCTCACGGCGCACGGGAAGCAGAGGAAGGTCTACACGCTGCGCGAACCGCTGGCCGGCGTGATCACGGCGATCACGCCGTTCAACCACCCGCTGAACCAGGTCATCCACAAGGTGGCGCCGGCGATCGCGACCAACAACCGAATCGTGGTCAAGCCGAGCGAGAAGACGCCGCTGGCGGCGCTGCTGCTGGCCGACATCCTGTACGAGGCCGGCCTGCCGCCGCCGATGCTGTCGGTGCTCACCGGCGCGCCGGGCGAGATCGGCGACGAACTGCTGACCCACCCCGACGTCGACCTGGTCACCTTCACCGGCGGCGTGGCAATCGGCAGGCACATCGCCGCCAGGGCGGTCTACAAGCGGCAGGTGCTGGAACTCGGCGGCAACGATCCGCTGATCGTGATGGACGACGCCGACCTTGCCGAGGCGGCGCTGCTCGCCGCCTCCGGCTCCTACAGGAACTCCGGCCAGCGCTGCACGGCGGTCAAGCGCATCCTCGTGCACGAGCGCGTCGCCGAGCCGTTCATCGAGAAGCTGCTCGCCGCCACGGCGCGGATCCGCTGGGGCGACCCGCTCGATCCGGCCACCGACATGGGCACGGTGATCGACGAGGCGGCGGCGATCGAGTTCGAGTCGCGGGTGATCGAGGCGGTGGCCCAGGGCGCGCGCCTGCTGACCGGCAACCTGCGCTCCGGCGCGCTGTACTCGCCGACCGTGCTCGACCGCGTCCGGCCCGACATGCGGCTGGTGCGCGAGGAGACCTTCGGCCCGGTGTCGCCCGTCATCCGTTTCTCCGACATCGACGAGGCGATACGCATCGCCAACGGCACCGCCTATGGCCTTTCTTCGGCGGTGTGCACGCAGCGGCTCGACCACATCACGCGATTCGTCACCGACCTGAATGTCGGCTCCGTCAACGTCCGCGAGGTGCCGGGCTACCGGCTCGAGCTGACGCCGTTCGGCGGCATCAAGGATTCGGGCCTCGGCATCAAGGAAGGCGTGCTCGAGGCGATGAAGTCGTTCACCAACACCAAGACCTACTCGCTGCCTTGGTGAGGCCGCGGCCGGCATCGGGCCGGCCGCCAGAGGTACCGATCGGCCGTCGGGCGGCCCGGGTGCGGTCCGGCGGAACGTTCTCTCGGGAGGCGTGGACACGTGACCGCGCTGCTGAACCTGCTGGCCGCGATCGCCCTGCTGGTCTGGGGCACGCACATCGTGCGCACCGGGGTGCTGCGCGTCGCCGGCGCAAGGCTGCGGCAGGTGCTGCACGCGGGCGTCCGGAGCCGCTGGCGGGCGGTGGCCGCCGGCATCGGCGTCACCGGCGTGCTGCAGAGCTCGACCGCGACCGCGCTGATGGTGTCGAGTTTCGTCGGCCAGGGGCTGATCGCCACCTCGGCGGCGCTGACGGTGATGCTCGGCGCCGACATCGGCACCGCGATCATGGTCCAGGTGTTCGCGCTCGACCTGTCCTGGCTGGCGCCGCTGCTGATCGTCGCCGGCGTCGCCACCTACCTGTCGCGGCGCAAGGAGGTCACCGGACAGGCGGGCAAGGTCGCGCTCGGCCTCGGGGTGATGATCCTGGCGCTGCAGCTGATCACCCAGGCCACCGCGCCGCTGGCGCAGGCGGTCGGCGTGCAGGTCCTGTTCGCGCAGCTCACCGGCGACACGATGCTCGACGTCGCCATTGGCATGGTGGCGGCGCTGGCGAGCTACTCCGGCCTGGCGGTGGTGCTGCTGACCGCCACCCTGGCGTCGTCGAAGGTCATCACCGTCGACGTGGCGCTGGCGATCGTGCTCGGCGCCAACCTCGGCAGCGGCCTGCTGGCGGTGCTGACGACGCTGAAGGCGGAGGCGCCGGTGCGCCGGGTCCCGGTCGGCAACCTGCTGTTCAAGCTGATCGCCGCGGCGGTGGCGGCGCCGTTGCTGGCGGCGATTCCGGCCTGGCTGGCCCTGCTCGGCGCGGAGCCGAAGGCGATGGTGGTGAACTTCCACCTGCTGTTCAACGGCGCGCTGGCGATCGCCTTCGTGCCGTTCACCGGCCAGTTCGCGCGGGCGATCGAGCGCTGGCTGCCGTCGCCCCCGGCGACCAACCTGCCGGGAAGCCCGCGTCACCTCGACGCCAGCGCCCTCGGAACGCCGGCGCTGGCGATCGGCAACGCCGCGCGCGAGGCGATCCGCATCGCCGACGTGGTGCAGGACATGCTGGGCGGGCTGCTGGCGGCCCTGAAGAGCAACGACTTCGTGCTCGCGGAGCGGCTGCGCGCGCGCGACGACGAGATCGACCGGCTCTACACGGCGATCAAGCTGTACCTGACCCAGGTCAGCCGGCACGAACTCGAGGCGGGCGAATCGAAGCGCTGGGCCGACATCATGCAGTTCACGATCAACATGGAGCACGTCGGCGACATCATCGAGCGGATGCTGATCGACGTCGCCGAGAAGAAGATCCAGCGCGGCCTGTCGTTCTCCGGGGCCGGCATGGCCGAGATCGAGGAACTGCACGCGCGGCTGCTCGGCAATCTGCAGCTGGCCGTGGCGGTGTTCCTGAACGGCGACCTGAAGAGCGCGCAGCGGCTGATCGACGAGAAGGTGGACTTCCGCGAACTGGAGATGCGTTACGCCGACAACCACCTGCACCGGCTTTCGGACAACACGCCGCAGTCGATCGAGACCAGTTCGCTGCACCTCGACCTGCTGTCGGACTTCAAGCGCATCAACTCGCTGTTCTGCTCGGTGGCCTATCCGATCCTGGAGTCGGCCGGCGTGCTGTCGAAGACGCGGCTGCTGAGCGCCGCCAGCGGCGCGCACACGCCGGAGCACGGCGCGCCGGCGCACTGAAGGCGGCCGACCGCGTCCGCTACCAGGCCGCGGCGAGGCTCAGCCGCGCCAGCCGGGGCTGCGCCGGGAAGAGATAGCTGCCGCCCCAGGACTCGGTCGGCGCCTCGCGCCAGTAGCGGTTGTCGGTCAGGTTGTCGATGCCGGCGCGCAGGGTCATCCGCGCCCTGGACCACGACCAGCGGTAGGCGGCCGCGACATCCCACTGCCAGTAGGGCGACAGCTCGACCGCGTTGTCCGGCGTCACCGGCTTGGCGGCGCTGTAGGTGAACAGGCTCGAGACTTCGAGGCCCGTTGCCGCGACCTGCCACACCGCGCCGAGCGCGGCGGCGAAGGGCGCGACGTTGGTGGTGCGCCGGCCGACCAGCGCCGGATCGATCGCCTGCGTCGTCTCGGCGTCGATCCAGGCGGCGCGCGCCTCGAGCCGCAGCGACGCCGAGACGATGGCCACGCCGCGGGCCTCGACGCCGCGATGCCGGGACTCGCGAGCGCCGGCGACGCGCAGCAGGCGGCCGTCGGGCTGCTCGATGTCGTCGCCGTAGGGCTTGTCGATCGAATACAGCGCCAGCGTCGCCGCATGGCCCTCGGCGCTCACGTGCTTGAGCCCGATCTCGACCTGCCGACTCGTCAGCGCCGGCAACGCCGCGCCGGCATTGACAAACTGCTGCGGCCGCGCCGGAACCGTCTCGATCTCGACCCCGGTGCCGTACGAGGCATAGGCGAAACCCCCCGACCACGGCTGCCAGCCGAGCGCGATCCAGGGCGTGAAGAAGCGTTGATCGAAGCTCACCGCCTCCGATCCGTCGGCGCGCGCGCTGTCGCGTTCGATCCGCGTCCAGCGTCCGCCGAGCCACAGCGAAGCCCGTCCCGCGCGCAGCACGTCGGAGGCCGACAGTTCGCTGATCGTCTGCGAGCGCTCGGGATTGAGCACGGTCGGCGTTGGATCCTCCGGCAGGACCACCGGCGCGAAGACGTTGCCGATGCCGACGAAGTTGTAGGCCTGGAACATCGGGTAGCGCTCGGTGTTGCGCGTGCGACGGGCGCCGAGGCGCAGTTCGTGCGTCACCCCTGCGGTCTGCGCAGTGCCGGAAACAGCGGCGTCGAACGTGGCGACGCGGCGGCGCTCGCCTTCGCTGCGGTAGTCGTAGATGTCGACGTCGCCGTTGCCGCACAGGCCCGGGTAGACGTAGGCGGCTTGGGCGCTGCAGCCGTCGGGAAAGGCGATGCGGTCGTCGGTGGCGATGTCCTGCCCAGCGGCGCGCAGCTCGAGGCGCCACGGCCCGGCGAGCTGCTGCTGCCAGCGCAGGGAGCCGGCCAGGGCCCGGCTCTCGAACGGCTGCGACCAGGGCTGCGCGTTGAGATTGCGCCTCGGCGTGATCGGCGACGGCAGCGTCTCGGCGACGCCGTCGCCGTCGGCATCCAGCAGGCCGTAGCCCGGAACGCTGATCTGCCGCACGCTGCTGTAGTCGAACTCCGCCACCAGGGTCGTATCCGGCCCCGGGCGCCAGTCGAACCAGCCGCTGGCGAAGCCGCGGCGGCCGTCGGCATCTTCGGGGTACGGCCGGCGCTCCGCCGCCGCCACATTGATGCGATAGCCGAACGCGCCGCCGCCGACGCGGCCGCCGAAGTCCCCCTGCGCGAGGACCGTGCCGCGCTCTGCGGCCTCCACCGACAGCATCGCCAGCGGCGCCTCGGTCGGCCGCTTGAGCCGGTAGTTGACGAGGCCGCCCGGCGTGCCGCCGCCGCCGAGCGCGGTCGCCGGGCCATTGACGATCTCGATCGCCTCGAGGTTCTCGACCGCCAGCGGCGCGTAGTTCGACGCCGGCAGGCCGTCGCGGCGATAGTTCAGCAGGCTGTCGAGGCGGAAGCCGCGGATCTGCAGCGACTCGATGAAGCCGATGGTGTTGTAGGCGTCGCTCACCGCGGGTTCGCCGCGGATCGCCTGCGACAGGGTGCGAACGCCGCGATTGCGCATGTCCTCGGCATCGATCACCTCCGCCGCCAGCGGCGTCTCCGACATCGGCGCGCCGCTCAGGGTGTTGATCTCGATCCGGCGCAGCGCTGAAGGAAGGGCCGTCGTCTCGACGACGACCCCCGGCAGCGTGGCCTGTTGCGCGAGGGCGGCGCCGGCAGTGAGCGTCAGCGGCGCCGCGACGAGGACGAGCGTGGAGTGAGTACCGGCCATCGCCTGCTGCTCCCCGAAAACGGCAGGTCGGCGATGGCAACGCGGCGGGGAAAGCAATGCCGGCTGCATCCGCTTCCCTGCGCAAGCATTAACTTGGTCAGGTTCCGAGGGTCTTTCTCACCCGTTCGCACCGGCAACTTCGCCGGATCGAACCGCGGCGCCCAGTACGGCGCGGCGGATTTGTGCGGGACCCCTAGCGTGCGGCAGAATTATAGGATCGAGAGCGCGGCCAACGCCCGCGCCGAGCGCTCGTCGCCGCCGCCGCCGACGGTGACGTACGGCAACCGCAGTTGCCCGAGCCGCGTCAGCAGCAGCGCGTGCGCGGCTTCGCGCACCGCCGGCCCGTCGCGCTGGATGCCGTCGGCGATCCATGGCAGGTCCGGCAACAGCAGCAAGGTGGCGGCGTAGGCGGCGTGGTGCGCCGCCGCCGGCCCGTACAGCGAGTCGTCGGCGAACAGCAGTTCGCTGTAGACCGCGGTGACGAGCGGGGAGGAGTCGGCGAGCACCCAGCCGAGACGCTGTTCGCGCGCGGCGGCGACCGCCTCGTCCTCGCGGCGTCGCTGCTCGTCGAGGATGTGCGCCTGTTCGTGCGGGAGCGGCGTGCGCCGCAGCCGGTCGCAGAACTCGCGCAGGTACTCCGGGATCCACAGGCCCGGCAGCCGCGCCGCCAGGTGCCGCGCCAGCTCGGTCTTGCCGACGCACTCGGCGCCGATGATGGCGATACGGCGGACGCTGCTCATCGCGCCAGCCGCAGCCAGCGGCGCCAGCCGGCGATCGCCAGCGCGCCGAAGAGCACGTACAGCAACGCCGTCAGCCACAGCGACTTGCTCGCATACAGCACGACGCTGACGGCGTTGACGACCAGCCACACCGGCCAGGTCTCGACGTACTTCAGCGCCAGCAGGATCTGGCCGATGAAGCTGCCGACCGTCGGCAAGGCGTTGAAGTACGGCACGTCGGTGTCGGTGAAGCGCGACAGCCACGACCCCGCCAGCGGCCACAGCGCCAGCCACAGCAGCGCCACCGCGCCGAGGCGGCGACGCTTGAGCCGGGTGATGCGAAGCGGCGCGCCGCCGCCTTCGGCGCCGGCCCGGCGGCCGAACAGCCACTGGTACCAGCCCCAGATCGACGACAGCACGAAGAAGCCCTGCACCGCCACGTCGCCGTAGAGCCGGTTGGCGTAGAACAGCCACGCGTACAGGATGCTGGCGGCGATCGCCAGCGGCCAGGCCCAGTGCACCTCGAGCACGTTCAGGATCACGCAGCCGAGCGCCAGCGCGAAGGCGATCAGTTCCAGCCAGGTCACGTCGGCGCCGAACAGGGTGAAGGCGACATCCAGCATCGGCGGCGACTGTACGCGAGGGTCGCGGCGCGTCGGGCGCCGCGGCCGCTGGCCGATAATCGACCGGTGCGAACTGACGGGACAGCGATGCCTTCCGCCGTGACCTACAGCGCCCCGATTTCAGCCGCCGAGCGGCGCGAGTTCATCCCCTTCATGCACCTGCTGATCGGCACCGCGTTCTCGGTGATCCGGCCGCTGTTCCTGCGCGCCACGGCGGTCAGCGTCAAGGCCGATTCCTCGCCGGTCACCGCCGCCGACCGCGGCGCCGAAGCGGCGATGCGCCGGCAGATCGAAAGCCGCTATCCGGACCACGGCGTCATCGGCGAGGAGTTCGGCGAGCGCGCCGGCGGCCGCTACCGCTGGATCCTCGACCCGGTCGACGGAACCCGCGCCTTCATCAGCCACTGTTTCCTGTTCGGCACCCTGATCGCGCTCGAACGCGACGATGGCCGCGGCTTCGCGCCGATCCTGGGCGCGATCGCCCATCCGGCCGCCGGCCTGGCGCTGGTCGGCCACCGCGACGGCACGCGGCTGTATGCGGCCGACGGCAGCGACCGGCGGGTCCGGGTCCGGCCTTGCGGCAGGATCGAGGACGCCACCGTGCTGGCGACGACCCACTGGGAAACCGGCGAGCAGCGCGGCGGCGCGGGGTCGGCGGCGCTGATCCGGCGCGCCAGGCTGTACCGGACCTGGGGCGACTGTTTCGGCTACTTCGCGCTCGCCACCGGCGGCGCCGACGTGATGCTCGACCCGTCGCTGGCCTACTGGGACGTTGCGGCGATCGTGCCGGTGGTCGAAGGCGCCGGCGGCCGGCTTACGAGCTGGACCGGCGGCGATCCGCTCGCCGCACTGTCGCTGATCGCCACTGCGGGCCCGCTGCACGACGCCGTCGTGTCGGCGGTCAACAGCGGCGCTCCCGCGTCGCCCCTGCCGTCGGCGGCAGGACCGGGGCACGGCGCGGCGTGACCCGGATTCGCTCGCCCGTCGCGATCAGCCGAGCCGCCACTGCTCGGCGCAGCGCCGGCAGCGCACCCGCAGCCAGTGGGGTCGGCCCGCCTCCGGCGGATCGTCGGCATCGGTCGATTCGGCGGCAAGCACCTCGAAGCTGCCCCAGCGCTTGCAGCCGGGGCACTCGGCCGAGTTGGCGAACAGTTCGGCGCGGGCGAGCAGGACGGTGAACCGTTTCCAGGACACCCACATCAGCATTCCGGCGGCGGCGGCGGCGGCGAACACCGCCAGGTAGTACACCGGCGAACCGCGCAGCACGCCCATGGCCTCGAAGCCGGCGAGCAGCAGGATCAGCGACAGGAAGGCCGTCACCATGTAGGCGAAGCTCTCGATCAGCTGCCGTTCGTACCAGCGGCGAAACCCGCGCCTGCGGATCTCCTCGCCGATCTTCGGAACGCTCATGCGACTTCCTCCTCGAACGTTTGCCGCCGCAGCAGCGCGGACATTGGACGACCTCGCGCGCGCTCGATGAATTGGCGCCGGCGGCCGGCCGGCGCCGTCACGAGACGACCCGCGGCGGCGCCGGCGCGGGGTTGGCGGTGGCCGCCGCCGGAGCGGCCACCGCCCGGATCGCCGGCGGCGCCAGTTCGAGCCGGGTGATCACCAGCGGGCCGAGCTGCTCGATGCGCAGCCTCGCGCCGCGATGCGGCAGCAGCGACTTGGCAAGCCCCAGCCCGGTGACGGTGGAGCCGACGCGGGCGAGGTCGAAATCAGCCTTCAGCCGGCCCGGCTGCTCGATCCGCAGTTCGACCCGGTCGCCGCGCTCGGCCAGCCGAGCGACCACGCGCTGGTCCGACTTGCTGCGATGCTTGATCGCATTGCCGCCCAGTTCGTTGATCGCCATCGCCATCGGCACCGCCTCGCGGTCGGCCACCCGCCATCGCGCCAGCGACGGCCCGGGCGGTTCGACCTGGACGATGGCGTTGTACAGGCCCGCCAGCTCCGAGAACACTCCCTGAACGAGGGCGGTCAGCGCCACGCCGCCCTCGACCGGCTGCATGCCGTGCGCCAGCGCGATGGCCTGGATCTGCCCGGCGGCATCGATCAGCGGCTCGCCGAGTTCCGGCCGCGCGAACGCCTGCTGCTGCAGCAGCGCGGCGACGCCGCGCAGGTTCTTCTTCAGCCGCTGGCGCACCTCGTGCATCAGCAGTTCGTGCTGCTTGACCGCCGAGGCCAGCCGCTGGTCCTGGACCGCCTCGCGCTCGGTCGCGTCCTCGGCCATGCCGAAAACGCGCAGGCCGCCGTCGGCCGTGCGCACCGGCGTGAAGCGCACGGTGACGCTGCGGGCGCCGCGGCTCGGATGATCGATCCGCACCGTCAGCTCGGTGCGGCGCAGCCGCGCCAGGCGGGCCAGGATCAGCGGCAGGCGGCGGGCCAGCGCCGGCCGCTCCCGCGCCTGCACGCACTCCAGCGCCAGCCTCGGGTCGGCCAGCAGCCGCGCCGCCGGGATGCCCAGCAGCGCCTCGCAGCGCGGGCTGGCGTAGACGAGCCGGGCCAGGTTCCGGTCGGCGATGAAGACGAAGGCATCGATGTGCTCGGCGAGCTCGCGGAACCGCGCCTCGGTGTCCTGCAGCGCCGCCTCGGTGCGCGCCGCCGCCGACAGATCGTCGACGATCGACATCAGGTAGCGCGCGCGGTCTTCGCCCGGCACCCCGCCGTCGTCGAACACCGGCAGCACCCGCCGGTGCACGGTCAGCGGCCGGCCGTCGGCGGTGCGTCCTTCGGTTCGAGGCAGGTCGATCAGCCGCCCGTCCGCGAGCGCCCGCGCATCGAGGGCCGCCAGCTCGTCGGCGAACGGCTGCGGGTAGATCTCGTGCCAGGTGCGCCCGATCACCTGCTCGCGTGATCGTCCGAGCAGCGCCTCGCCGGCGCGGTTGATGCTGATGAAGCGGCCATCGCGCGCATCGCGCACGGCGATGCTCACCGGCAGGCTCTCGACCACCAGGTCCAGGTAGTTGCGCATCTGCCGGACTTCCTGCTCGGTCCGCTTGCGCTCGTCGATGTTCAGCACGGTGACGATCCGGCCCGCGCCCGGCTGCCGCGGTTCGATCGCCCGCATCGACACCAGCGCCCAGAACACCGCGCCGTCGGCACCCAGCATCCGCATTTCGGCCGGTGCGGCGGCCTGCGGCGTTGCGCTGTCGATCCAGGCCGCCGCGTCGTCGTCCGGCGGCTGCTCCAGCAGCTCCGCGAACGGCCGGCCGATCGGTCCGTCGTCGCCGCCGAACATCGTCACCGCCTGCGCGTTGCAGCGGACGACGCGGCCTTCGGCCAGATGCAGCAGCGCCACTTCGGTCGAATCGAACACCAGGTTCAGCTCCAGCAGCGAACGCGTCAGCGCCTCGCGGCTGTCCCGCTGCCCGGTGATGTCCTGGAAGGTGTAAATCGCATCGACGGCGCCGCTGGGCCCACCCTCGACCGCCCGCGCCTGCACCAGGCACCACAGCCTGCGGCCGGCGCCGGTCACGAGCAGGGTCTCGGCGCTGCTGGTGCGTCCCGCCTCCACCGGCGGCAGGGTCGCCGGCGTCGATCCGCCGTCGGCGCGGAACAGCCGCGACAGCGCCATGCCCGCGACCGCCTCGCCCTCAACGCCGAACAGGCGCTCGAACTCGGCGTTCGCCCGCAGCACGACGCCGTCGCGCACCTGCGCCACGGCGGCGGCCATCGTCTCCAGCAGCGTCCGCTGCTGCGCCACCGCCGCCTCGAGTTCGAGCGCGGCCCGCTTGCGGTCGGTGAAGTCCTCGAGCACGAGCAGCGACCTGCGGCTGCGCCCCGAACGCCAGCCGCGGACGACGGCCCGCGCCCAGACGACGGTCCCGTCGGCGTGGACGATTCTCACATCGGCGTCGCGGTCGGCCACCGCCTCGGCGGCAAGGCCGCGGCGCAGCCTGGCGGCGGCATCGGGGTCGCCGGGATGCAGCAGGCCCGCGGCCTCGGCGCCGACGAGGTCGATCAGGGCGCTGTCGAGGATGATGCCGGCGGCGCGGTTGGCCTGGAGAACGCGCTGGTTTTCGTCGAGCAGCAGCAGCGCCACCGGGCTGTCGTCGAACAGCGACCGGAAGCGCTCGGCGCTCTCCAGCAGCGCCGCTTCCGTGCGCTTGCGGCTGCCGATATCACGCGCCAGCAGCAGGATCGACTCGCGGTCGCCGTGACCGGACCGCTGCGCGATCACCTCGACCGGCAGCGCCGCGCCGGGCCGCAGCAGGTTCGCGTAGTGGGTCTCGCGGCGCTCGGCGCCCTGCAGCCGCAGCCGCTCCAGCAGGCGCCCGAACTCGGCCGCCGTGAGTTCGCGGTCGATCCGCGTCAACGCCGTGCGGCCGAGGTCGGCGCGCGCCAGCCCGAGCTGCGTCAGCGCGGAGCCGTTGGCGTCGATGATCATCCCGTCGGCGCTGACCTCGAGCACCAGCTCTCCGGCCTGTTCGAGCGCTCCCCGCAGCGCCGACAGCGAGGATCTCGCCGACTCGTCGGCGTCGAGGCGCTCGACGAGCACGAACACGCCGTCGAAAACGCCGCGCGCGTCGAAGATCGGCGTGCGCCGTTCGCGTACCCAGGGACGGCCGCCGGCCGGCAGCACGTACTCGTGCTGCTCGGTCACTCGCACCGCGCCGGCGCGCATGCGTTCGGACGACGCCGTCAGCTCGGGAAGCGCCGTCAGGTCGATGATCTCGTCCAGCCGGCGGCCGAGGGCATCGGCGGCGGCGATGCCGGTCAGCTCTTCCATGAAGCTGTTGAAGTGCGTCAGCCGCAGGTCGAGGTCGAGCAGCGCCACGCCGACATTGACGGCGGCGAGCATCGCCTCGGCCAGGGCCACGGCCCCGCGCGAGGCGCGGGTCACGCCGCGGGCGTAGGTGACGTCGCGCAGCAGCGCCGTGACGTGCGGCGCATGCTGGTCGCGCTCGAGCAGCAGCCGGACATCGAAGTGGCGATCGCCGAGCGGGTGGTCGAAGCGGAACTTGAACCAGCGCTCCTCCTCGGTGTGCAGCAGCTCGCCGACCTGCTGCTCCCAGTGCGCCGCATAGGACGCCAGGGCGTCGATCTCGCCCATGCGCCGGCCGAGCAGGCCCCGGCGGCCGAGCATCAGCGCCTTCTCCAGGGCGCCATTGGCGTAGACGATGCGCAGGCGCGCATCGAAACGCAGCAGCGGTTCCGGCAAGGCGTCGAACAGGCTGGCCGGGGGCGGCGCCGCGGACACGCTGCGGGTCGGCAAATCGGAAGCGTCCAAGGACTGGGCCGCGGGCAGGAGAGGTGGCTGGGTCGCGAGCGGCAGAATACCGCAGCATCCCTAGAACGCGGGTCACGGACCCGAGTTAGGGCCAACGTCGATCCTATTGCGACGCAGCATCCGAATGCCGGCGCGCGAAGCGGCCACCCCTTCGGGCGCAGGCGCGACAGGACGGCGGCGCCGTCCGTGGGACTCCGACCCATCGACTACAAGGAAACGAGGGCGCGCTTCGCCGCCATGCGCCGGCGCCGTGCCCGCCCGGTTCCCAGCCGAGCTCCGCGCGGCCTCGAACCCGTGGCGGCGCGTCGCGCCGATGCCCGCGGGCGAGCTCGCTAGAAGGGAATGTCGTCGTCCATGTCGGCGATATTCGCCGAAGGCTTCGCCGGCGCGCGGGCGCCGCCGCCATCGCGCGCCGCGGCGCGTGGCGGCGCGGCGCCTTCGTCGATGTCGGCGGCTGGCGCCTGGCCCTCGCGCGAGCCGAGCATCTTCATTTCCTCGGCGACGATCTCCGTCGTGTAGCGCTCATGCCCTTCCTTGTCGGTCCACTTGCGCGTCCGCAGGCGGCCCTCGACATACACCGGGCGGCCCTTCTTCAGGTATTCGCCGGCGATCTCCGCCAGGCGGCCGAAGAACACCACCGTGTGCCATTCGGTGGCTTCCTTCTTCTCTCCCGTGGTCTTGTCCTTCCAGGAGTCGGTCGTCGCCAGGCGGATGTTGGTGATCGCCGCGCCGTCGGGGCTGTAGCGCGTCTCCGGGTCGCGGCCGAGGTTGCCGATCAGGATCACCTTGTTCACCGAAGCCATGGAACTCCTCCCTGTGTGAAGCGGCCGACCCATGCCGACTCGTTGTCGTTTCGATGATACCGACCGGGTCCGCCTGCACGGCTGCCGAATCGTCGTCTGCCGCGGCGCCGAATCTTCCCTTGACCCCGGAGCCCGCGCGCAGCAGCGGGGGCAGGTCGCGATCGCCCGCCTGTCTATAGTTGCGGGTTGCTCTGCCTTGCGCCGCCGAACCGGCGAACGAGACGGACCATGGACTGCCTGCGCATCCGCGGCGCCCGCACCCACAACCTGAAGAACATCGACCTCGATCTGCCGCGCGGCAGGCTCGTGGTCATCACCGGCCTGTCCGGCTCGGGCAAGAGCTCGCTCGCCTTCGACACCCTGTACGCCGAAGGCCAGCGGCGCTACGTCGAGTCGCTGTCGGCCTACGCGCGGCAGTTCCTGGAGC
>CAYLZU010000040.1:0-16192 GCA_964388005.1 uncultured Burkholderiaceae bacterium | reverse complement strand
GCTTCAATTCGATGGGTACGCAAAGACCCGAGCAACGTCGAACCGCGCAGGGAAGAACGGGCTGCCTCGCGCAGCGTTCCTCGTTTCGACCCCGCTCGAAAGCCCCGTCTACTTGACCCCGCCTGCCTTGTCACCCCAGAGCTGCGCCAGCCGCGCGTCCCTGCCGCAGCCGTTGCGATAGAACCGGTAGCGAACCGGATTCTTGCGGGAGTAGTCCTGGTGGTACTCCTCCGCCGGGTAGAAGGCGGTCGCGGCTTCGATCGGCGTGACGATCGGCTCCCTGAAAGGCTTGCTCTTCTCCAGCGCCGCCTTCGATGCCTCGGCCGCGCGCCGCTGCGCCTCGTCGTGCACGAAGATGCCGGTCCGGTACTGCGAGCCGACGTCGCAGAACTGGCGATTGACCACGGTCGGGTCGATGCTGTGCCAGAACACGTCGAGCAGCTTCTCGTAGCTCACCTTGCGCGGATCGAAGACGATCTCGACCGCTTCGGTGTGCCCGGTAGTGCCGGCCGAGACCTGCTCGTAGGTCGGGTTGGCGAGCCGGCCGCCGATGTAGCCGGAAGTCGTCGACACCACGCCGTCGACCTTGTCGAAGTCGGCCTCGACGCACCAGAAGCAGCCGCCGGCGAAGGTCGCCTTCGCCAGCAGCGGCGCCGGCGACTGCGCGAAAGCCGCGCTGCCGGCGAGCGCCGCGGCGGCGATGCACGCTCGCAGAAACGTCATCGCGTTCTCCAATGGCCAGGGGCGTCGAAACGCCGCCGGTTCGCCGGGCCGGCTTCCCGCCGGTGTTGGAAAGGCGTCTCCCGGCAACGGACGCGCGGGATCATGCCGAGGCGACGAACTTCAGCGCCACCCCGTTGTTGCACCAGCGCTTGCCGGTTGGCGCCGGTCCGTCGCTGAAGACGTGACCGTGGTGGCCGCCGCAGCGGGCGCAGTGGTACTCGGTGCGCGGCAGGATCAGCTTGAAGTCGGTCTTCTTCCCGAACGCGCCGGGCAGCGTGGTGACGAAACTCGGCCAGCCGGTGCCGCTGTCGAATTTCATCGCCGAGGTGAACAAGGGCAGGTCGCAGCCGGCGCAGTGATAGGTGCCGGCGCGCTTCTCCGCGTTCAGCGGGCTGGAAAACGGCGCTTCGGTGCCTTCGCGGCGCAGGACGCGGTACTGCTCCGGCGTCAGCCGCTCGCGCCACTGCGCATCGGACAGTTCCACCCGACCAGGGTCGTTCGCGGCTGCCTCCGCCGGCACCATCGGTGGCGCCGCCAGCGCGGCCATCGTGGACAGAAAGGTGCGTCGGCTCATCATCGGGCTCCTCACGGGCGTTGGCATCGTGCGCTGTTGGTCGGCCGTGGCGGCACGATCTTTCACCGGCCGGGTCGAAGCCTTGGACCGTTGCCCGGCAGGTCCGTTCGGGATCGATCGAGGGGCGGCACGGTATAGTCCGCCCGCATGACAACCTGGCCCACAAGTCGCTGATCCGCCGGGTTTTTGCCGCAGTTCGATGCTCGCGTTCATCGTCCGTCGCCTGGTGCAAGCGATCCTCGTGATGCTCACGGTCGCTTTCGTGGCGTTCCTGCTGTTCCAGTTCGTCGGCGATCCGGTGGCGCAGATGCTCGGCCAGGACGCCACGCCGGAGGATCGCGCCCGCCTGCGGGCCGAGCTCGGCCTGGATCAGCCGTTCGTGGTGCAGTTCGCCACCTTCGTCGGCAACGCGGCGCAGGGTGACTTCGGCATCAGCCTGCGCCAGGGCCGGCCGGTGTCGACGCTGATCAAGGAGCGGCTGCCGGCCACGCTCGAACTGTCGTTCGCGGCGGCGATCCTCGCCATCGTGGTCGGCATTCCGGCCGGCGTGTACACGGCGCTGAAGCGCGATACCTGGCTGGCGCAGCTCCTGCTCGCGGTCTCCCTGCTCGGCGTGTCGCTGCCGACCTTCCTGATCGGCATCCTGCTGATCCTGTTCTTCGCCGTGCTGCTCGGCTGGCTGCCGTCGTTCGGCCGCGGCGACACGGTGGCGCTGGGCTGGTGGACCACCGGGCTGCTCACGGCCAAGGGCTGGCAGCACCTGATCCTGCCGTCGATCACGCTGGCGCTGTTCCAGCTGACGCTGATCCTGCGCCTGGTGCGGGCGGAGATGCTCGAGGTCCTGCGCACCGACTACATCAAGTTCGCCCGCGCCCGTGGCCTCACCGACCGCGCGGTTCACTTCGGCCACGCGCTGAAGAACACGCTGGTGCCGGTGATCACCATCACCGGGCTGCAGCTGGGCGGCATCATCGCCTTCGCCATCGTCACCGAGACCGTGTTCCAGTGGCCGGGCATGGGGCTGCTGTTCATCCAGAGCGTGCAGTTCGCCGACATCCCGGTGATGGCCGCCTATCTCTGCCTGATCGCGCTGGTGTTCGTGCTGATCAACCTGATCGTCGACCTGCTGTACTTCGCCGTCGACCCGCGCCTGCGCATCGACCGCGCGGCGCTGGCGCACTAGGGCCCGGATGAACGCCTACCTGGGCCTGGCGCTGAAATCACCGGTGTCGTTCGTGCTCGCCGAGCACGAGAAGCTCACCGCGCTGCGGCGCGACCTGCACGCGCACCCGGAACTCGGCTTCGAGGAACACCGCACGGCGGCGCTGGTGGCCGAGCGGCTGCACCACTGGGGCATCGAGGTCCATACCGGCATCGGCCGCACCGGCGTCGTCGGCGTGGTCCGCGGCCGCCGCGACGGCTCGGGAAAGTCGGTCGGCCTGCGCGCCGACATGGACGCGCTGCCGATGCAGGAGGAGAACGAGTTCGGCCACCGCTCGAAGAAGCCGGGCCTGATGCACGGCTGCGGCCACGACGGCCACACGACGATGCTGCTCGGCGCGGCGCAGTACCTGGCCGCGACGCGCAACTTCGACGGCACCGTGCACCTGATCTTCCAGCCGGGCGAGGAAGGCTTCGGCGGCGCCAGGGTGATGATCGAAGACGGCCTGTTCGTGCGCTTCCCGTGCGACGAGGTCTACGCCCTGCACAACTGGCCGGCGCTGCCGGCCGGCCACATCGGCCTGAATCCGGGGCCGATGATGGCGGCGGCCGACCGCATCGAGATCACCATCAGCGGCCGCGGCGGCCATGCGGCGCATCCGCACCTGACGGTCGACCCGGTGCTGATCGCCGGCCACGTCATCACCGCGGCGCAGAGCATCGTCGCCCGCAACACGGCGCCGATCGACGCCGCGGTGGTGTCGCTGTGCGCGATGTCGGCCGGCAACCCCGGCGCCTTTTCGGTGATCCCGCGCGAGGCGAAGCTGGTCGGCACCGTGCGCGCGTTCCAGCACAGCATCCAGGAGCTGATCGAGCGTCGGCTGACGGAACTGGTGCAGTCGACCGCGCGCGCCTTCGGCGGCGAGGCCACCGTCACCTACCAGCGCATCTACCCGGCGACGATCAACCACGCGCCGCAGTACGAGCACGCGGCGCGCGTGGCCGAGGACCTGGTCGGCCGCGAGCGCGTCTCGCGCAACCTGCAGCCCTCGATGGGCGCCGAGGATTTCGCCTTCATGCTGCAGGCGCGGCCGGGCTGCTATGCGCGGCTGGGGCAGGGGGGCGTCGAGGGCGGCTGCTGGCTGCACAACAGCCGCTACGATTTCAACGACGCGGTGATCCCGCTCGGCGCCGGTTTCCTGGCGGCGCTGGCCGAGCGGCGGATGCCGATCACGGAGCCGCGGCCGTCATGAACGCCATCGCCCGCTTCTGGGACAGCGACGTCGCTTACAGCTTCCGCAACTCGCCGGTGGCGATCGCCGCCTTCGTGGTCGCCTTCCTGCTGATCTTCTCGGCCGCGTTCGCCGAATGGGTGGCGCCGCACAACCCGTTCGACCTGGCGACCATCAACCTGCTCGATGCCTCCAAGCCGCCGGCCTGGGAACCCGAGGGCGAGCGCCGGTTCGTCTTCGGCACCGACGACCAGGGCCGCGACGTGTACTCGGCGATCCTGTACGGGATGCGGGTGTCGCTGCTGATCGGCCTGGCCTCGGTGGTGCTGTCGGTGATCCTCGGCGTCGGCCTCGGGCTGCTGTCGGGCTACGTCGGCGGCCGGATCGATGCCTTCATCATGCGCGTGTGCGACGTGATGCTGTCGTTTCCGGCCATCCTGGTGGCGCTGCTGATCGACGGCGTCTTCCGCGCCGCGCTGCCGCGCGAAACCCACGGCGAGGTCGCCTTCGCGGTGCTGATCATCGCCATCGCCCTGTCGGGCTGGGTGCAGTACGCGCGCACGGTGCGCGGCTCGACGATGGTGGAGAAGAACAAGGAGTACGTGCAGGCGGCAAGGGTGATCGGCGTCCCGCCGCCGGCGATCATGTGGCGGCACGTGCTGCCGAACGTGCTCGGGCCGGTGCTGGTGCTGGCCACCGTGCACATCGCCTCGGCGATCCTCACCGAGGCGACGCTCAGTTTCCTCGGCGTCGGCGTGCCGCCGACCACGCCGTCGCTGGGCACGCTGATCCGCATCGGCAACGAATTCCTGTTCTCCGGCGAATGGTGGATCACCATCTTCCCCGGCGCGGCGCTGGTGCTGCTGGTGCTGTCGGTCAACCTGCTCGGCGACTGGCTGCGCGACGCCCTGAATCCGAAGCTGCGTTGAGCCGGCACGGTTGCCGGCGTCAGGACGCATTGTTGGGAGTGTCACCATGAAGACGAAACTGCTGATCGCCGCCTCGCTCGCCGCCGCGTCCGTGGCCCTGGCGGGCTGCGCCTCGAGCTTCCACGGCTCGTACCTGACCGGCGAGCGCTACTTCAAGGCGAGGATGGACACCCATCCGGTGATCATCCTCGGCGTCGACGACCGCGACACGACGCAGCGGCGCGTGCTCGTCGATCCTGGCGTGCGCGCCGTGCGCGTGCAGGCGCCGCCGGTTCCGGGGGCGCCGAACGAGACGGCGACGCTGAAGATCGACGTCAAGCCCTGCCACACCTACTACATCGTCGCCCAGCGCGCCAACCGGCTGACGGCGGAGTTCACGCCCATCGTCGACTTCGTCGAGCCGCTGGGCGGCTGCACGCCGCCCCCCGCAGGGAAGTAGCGGCGGCAATCGCGGCGGATCGGGCGCGGAAGGCCGGCCGATGAACGAGCCCCTGCTGGAAGTGCGCAACCTGCGGGTCGAGTTCCCGACCCGCAGGGGCACGCTGCTGGCGGTCGACGACATCTCGTTCGAGATCGCGCCCGGCGAGGTGCTCGGCGTGGTCGGCGAGTCCGGCGCCGGCAAGTCGCTGACCGGAGCCGCGGTGATCGGCCTGCTGGAGCCGCCCGGGCGCATCGCCCGCGGCGAGGTCAAGCTCGCCGGCCTGCGGATCGACAACCTGCCGCCGGAGGAAATGCGCAAGGTTCGCGGCCGCGAGATCGGCGCCATCTTCCAGGATCCGCTGACCTCGCTGAACCCGCTGTACACGGTCGGCCAGCAGCTGACCGAGACCATCACCACCCACCTGCACATGTCGCAGCAGCAGGCGAGGACGCGGGCGATCGAGCTGCTCGCCGCCACCGGCATCCCGGCGCCGGAGCGGCGCATCGACCACTATCCGCACCAGTTCTCCGGCGGCATGCGGCAGCGGTGATGCTGATCACGCACGACATGGGCGTGATCGCCGAGACCGCCGACCGCGTGGCGGTGATGTATGCCGGCCGCATCGCCGAGATCGGCCCGGTGGCGGAGGTGATCCACCGGCCGCGGCATCCGTACACCGTCGGCCTGATGGGTTCGATCCCGAGCATGGAACACGAGGTCGAGCGGCTGACGCAGATCGACGGCAGCATGCCGCGGCTGACCGAGATTCCGTCCGGCTGCGCCTTTCACCCGCGCTGCGAGAAGGCGTTCGCGCGCTGCAGCCGCGAGCGGCCGGAACTGATGAACGCCGGCAGTTCTCGCGCCGCGTGCTGGCTGCACGACGCCGGCGGCAGGATGGCGGCATGAGCCCGCCGGGCCGCCCCAAGGGCGAATCCCTGAGCGCGCAGCGCGAAGGTAGTCCAGTGAGCGCAGTCCGCAAACCCGTGGAGTCCTTCGCGGCCGGCGACGTCATCGTCAGGGCCGAAGGGATCTCCAAGTACTTCGATGTCTCGCCGCCGTGGCTGAACCGCGTCCTCGAAGGCAAGCCGCGCACGGTGCTGCACGCGGTAGACGACGTCAGCTTCACGATCCGCCGCGGCGAGACGCTGTCGCTGGTCGGCGAGTCGGGCTGCGGCAAGTCGACCGTGGCGCGCATGCTGGTGGGCCTTTATGCGCCGACCAGGGGGCGGGTCGAGTTCTTCGGCCGCGATCTGGCGGAGATGAACACCGCCGCCGGCCGCGGCCTGCGGCAGAAGCTGCAGATGATCTTCCAGGACCCGTACGCGAGCCTGAACCCGCGCTGGCGGGTGGCCGAGATCGTCGCCGAGCCGCTGAAGGCGCACGGACTGATGTCCGACGAAGCGCGGATCACGGCGCGGGTCGACGAACTGCTCGGCCTGGTGCGGCTGTCGCCGGCAGACAAGGTCAAGTACCCGCACCAGTTCTCCGGCGGCCAGCGGCAGCGGATCGCGATCGCCCGCGCCCTGGCGACCAACTCGGAGTTCCTGGTCTGCGACGAACCGACCTCGGCGCTCGACGTGTCGGTGCAGGCGCAGGTGCTGAACCTGATGAAGGACCTGCAGCGCGACCTCGGGCTGACGTATCTCTTCATCTCGCACAACCTGGCGGTGGTGCACCACATCTCCGATCGCGTCGGCGTCATGTACCTGGGGAAGATCGTCGAACTGGCGCCGAAGCGGGAGCTGTTCGCCACGCCCCGGCATCCGTACACGCGGATGCTGCTCGACGCGATCCCGGACCTCGACATGACCGGCCGCTCGCGCACGCCGGTGGCCGGCGAGGTGCCCAATCCGCTGAATCCGCCGCCGGGCTGCACCTTCCATCCGCGCTGCCCGCACGCCGACGCCCGCTGCAGGCGCGAGGCGCCGGCGCTGAAACTTCATCGCCGTTCCGGTGCCGAAGTCGAGGTCGCCTGCCACGCGGTCGAGGAAGGCCGCATCGGCTGATCCCGCGTCAGGGCAATCCCGGCCCCGCGGGTCGTGTGGCAGGCATGTCTTTCGGAGTCGCAATGATCAGGATCTCTCTGCTGGCCGCGGCGCTGACGGCGGCCATGCCGATCGCCCATGGCGAGGCGATCCAGACCCGCGAGCACCGGGTGCAGGTGGTCACCGTCGTGCAGGGGCTCGAGCGTCCCTGGGGGCTGGCCTTTCTGCCCGATGGCCGCAAGCTCGTGACCGAGCGCCCGGGCCGGATGCGCGTCGTCGACCGCGACGGCAGGCTCGATCCCGTTCCGGTCGCCGGCCTGCCCAGGGTCGACGCCCAGGGGCAGGGCGGGCTGCTCGACGTGGTGCCGCACCCGAAGTACCGCGACAACGGCTGGATCTACTGGAGCTACGCGCAGCGCGACGACCGGGGCGACAACGGCACCGAGGTGGCGCGCGGCAGGCTCGCCGGCGGCCCCGGCGCCTGGCGGATGGAGAACGTCGAGGTCATCTTCCGCATGGCGCCGAAGACCAACAGCGGCTTTCACTTCGGCTCGCGGCTGGTGTTCGACCGCGACGGCCTGCTCTACGTCACCCTTGGCGACCGCGGCGAGATGGCGCGGGCGCAGCGGCTAGACGACCACGCCGGCAAGATCCTGCGCCTGACCGACGACGGCAGGCCGGCGCCGGGCAATCCGTTCGCCAACGACCCGAAGGTCAGGCCGGAGATCTACACCCTCGGCAACCGCAACGTGCAGGGCGCGGCGCTGCACCCGAAAACCGGCGTGCTGTGGGCGCACGAGCACGGGCCGCAGGGCGGCGACGAACTGAACGTGATCAGGCCCGGCGTCAACTACGGCTGGCCGGTGATCACCCACGGCGTCAACTACGTCTCCGGCACGAGGATCGGCGAAGGCACCGAGAAGGCCGGCATGGCGCAGCCGGTGAAGTACTGGGTGCCGTCGCCGGCGCTCTCGGGCATGGCCTTCTACGACGGTGACCGCTTTCCGAGATGGCGTGGCGACGTGCTGATCGGCGCGCTGCGCGGCCAGGCGCTGATCCGCGTGCGCCTGGACGGCGAGAAGTTCGTCGAGGACGAGTTCATGCTGGCGGGCAACGTGCCGCGCGTGCGCGACGTGCGCGCCGGCCCCGACGGATACGTCTACCTGCTGACCGACCAGCCGAACGGCGCCATCCTGCGGCTGGAGCCGGCGGATTGAAGGCAGGCGCTCAGCCGAGCAGCTTCCAGAGCACGGGCTCGATGCTCGCCGCCGCCATCAGCCCGCCGGTCATGGCGCCGGTGACGCCGGGCGTGCAGGCATCCTGGCCGGCCAGCAGCAGGCCGCCGATCGGCGTGCGCGGCCGCAGCGCCGGCGACAGGAAACGCTGCGGCGTCGTCGCCAGGCCATACATGGCGCCGTGCTCGGCGCCGGTGAATTCGGCCACTGTGATCGGTGTCGACACTTCGGCCATCCGCACCATTGGCGCCAGCCCGGGAAAGTGCTCGCCGAACTGCGCCAGCAGGCTGCGCCGCAGCTGGTCCTTCAGCGCCGCGTAGCCGGGCTCGCGCGCGGCGGTTCCCGGGGCCATGCCGGCATCGTCGTCGGACCGGTCCCACTGCGCGAACGCGCTCCAGTTCACCAGGGCGACGATCTCGCAGGTGTGCTTCTGCTCCGCCCCGGGGTCGTGCGCCGGGTCGCGCAGCGACGGAAAGGCGACGAACAGCGCCGGCGCGCGCGGCTGCGAGAACGGATCGTCCCAGCCGCGGTTCACGTCCCAGTCTTCGTAGATCCAGGTGTTGGCGGCATCCGCGCCCGCATGGCGGATGTCGCCCGCGAGGCCGAGATACAGGCCGATGTAGCCGGTCGACGCCTCCAGCTCGGTCAGGTCCTGGGCCCAGTCATAGTCGACTTCGCCCGAGGCCAGCAGCCGCAGGGTGTTGTGCGCGCCGGCGTCCGAGATGACGCAGCGGGCGGCGATCGTGGTGCCGTCGCGCAGCCGGACGCCGGTCACGCGCCGGTCGGCGACATCGATGCCGGTCACGGCGCAACCGGTGCGGACCGCGCCGCCGGCTTCCTCGATCGTCCGGCCGAGTTCGCGCGCGAACACGCCGCTGCCGCCGACCGGGTACCAGGCGCCGTCGAGAAACGAGCGCGTGACGACGGCGTGCACGCCGAACGAACTCTCGCTCGGCCGGCTGCCGTAGTCGATCCACTGCGCCGTCAGCGCCGCGCGCAGCTGCGCGTCCGCCGTGATCTCCGCCACCACGGCGGCGGTGGTGCGGCCGATCCAGCGGTCGATCTCGCCGTGCTTGAACCAGGCGTAGGGCTTCGCCAGCGCCTCCGGCATGCTGTGCGCCATCATCACCGAGCCCATCGCCGCGGCGGCGGCATCGACGGCGTCGAAGTAGCGTTCGATCGCCGGACCCTCTCTCGGGAAGGCATCCTTCAGCACCGCCATCAGCGCCGATCGCGGCGGCGCGAACGGCAGCGTCAGGCCCGGCAGGCGGATGCGGTCATAGGCGCCTTCGATCGGCGCCATCGCGATGCGGCCGCCGGAGAGGTGATCGAGCACGCGGCGGTTGATCTCGCCGGGGCCGAAGCCGCCCAGGTAGTGCACGCCGATGTTGAAGCGCCAGCCCTGGCGCTCGAAGGTCTGCGTCAGTCCGCCGGCCTGGCCGTGGCGTTCGAGCACCAGCACCCGCCTGCCGCAGGTGGCCAGTGCCGCCGCGGCGGCGAGCCCGCCGATGCCGGAGCCGATGACGACCGCATCCCACGCCTTGTCCATGGTGACCTCCGCCGTCAATCAGAGCAGGCCCGGCGTCGGCGGCGTTGATGGTGGTCAACTGCGGTCGAACGACTCCCCGTCCGTCGCCAGCAGCGCGAATGACGCCAGCCAGTGCGTGCCGACGTAATCGCCATCGGTGGCGGCCGCGAGCGACGCCTTCAGGTGCGCCTCGGCGGCGTGCCCGGCGCGGCTGCGCAACGGTTCGTCGAGCAGCGGCTGCAGTTGCCGCCAGCACCACGCCCGCGACAGGTTCAGCCCGTGCAGGTGAACGATCTTCGGGTCGGCCGGATCGGACACCGAGACCGGTGCGAGCCAGTTGGCGAGCGCCGGTTCGCCGGGCACGAACCGCGCCCACCATTGGCGCCACTGGTCCGCGGGCAGGACACGCGCCATCAGCAGCGCCTCGCACAGCCCGCCGGAGAGGAAGTCGTCGCCGCCGGGCTCGTAGACCGCCGGGTAGGCGCGGTCGGCGGCGAACCAGCGCCGCGCCTGCTGCTCGATTGCCGCGGCGAACGTTGACATGCCGCGCCGGCGCGCGTGGTTCAGCGCCAGGATCAGCGCGAAGGCCGAGTTGCCGTGCGTGCCGGCGCGCACCGGAAACTCGGCGCGCGGCAGCCATTCGGTGAACCGCGAGGCGAGCAGCGTCGCCAGCGGCGCGACGGCGTCACGCCAGCGGCCGGCGGCGGGGACCACCGCCGCCAGCGCATCGAGTTCGCCGGCCAGTTGCAGCAACCAGCCCCAGCCGTAGGGCCGCTCGAACGCGGCCCGGCCCGGGGCGGAGAAGTACGCGCATTCGCCGGCGGCCGCGTCGTCGGTGAAGCGGGCATCGAAGTGGGCGGCGATGCGCGGCGCGAGCGCGCCGGCCGGGTCGGAACGCAGGCAGCGCGCCAGCGTCCAGTGCATGTGCACGCAGGAGTGCCAGTCGTAGGCGCCGTGGAAGACCGGATGCAGCGCCCGCGGCGGCGCTACCTCGGCCTCGCTGCGCGCCAGATGCGCCAGGTGGAACGGGTAGAGCGTGGCGACGTTGGCGAGCGCGGTGGCGGCCAGATCGGCCGCGAGCGTGGCGTCGAGGGTCGGCATCGCCTGCACGGTAGCAGGCGGGCACCCGGCCGCGTGCTCGCCGAGGACGGGCGCCGCGGTCGCTCGCGCCTCAGTCCGACTTCGCGGCGGCATCGCAGCCGCCGCCGAAGCGCGGCCGCGGCCGGTCGGCGCCGTGCGCGTCGGTCAGCGACTCGAGAAAGGCGACCAGCGCCTCGATGTCGTCGTCCGGCAGGCGCAGCGCCCGCAGCAGCGGCCTGGCGCTGGCATGGATGCGCGGCTCGTCGAGCGTCGAGTAGTGGCGGACGACGTCGCGCAGCGTCGGCAACGAGCCGTTGTGCATGTACGGCGGGCTCGCGGCGACGTTGCGCAGGCTCGGCACCTTGAATTCGCCCCAGTGGCGCGGCTCGAGCACCGCGAGTCGGGTGGCCTGCGCGCTGTTCCTTCCAGCGTCGTCGCTGTGCCGGCCGAGCAGGTTGAAGGGACTGGCGCGCAGCCGCTGCAGATCGTCGTGGCGGCCGGGATCGACCTGGCCCGGGCCGATGAAGAACGGCACGCCGACATCGGCGAACTCGCCGTTGCTGAAGTTGGGCCCGTTGTGGCAGGCGATGCAGTTGCCGCGGCCGATGAACAGCTTCAGCCCGCGCTGGGCGGCGCCAGGATAGCTCGCGGCGGCGGCGTCATCGCCGCGTGCGAGCGCGTCGCGGAAGTCGTCGAACGGCGTGCGGCCGGTGATCAGCGTCTCCTGGAATGCCGCCAGCGCCTTGGCGGTGTCGACCAGCACCGCCTCGCGATCGATGCGTGTCCCGGTCGGCGAGCGCCCGAAGGCGCGCCGGTACAGGCAGGCGAGGTCGGGATCGCGGACGTAGACGCGCGCCACGGCGCCGGCGTTCGAGTCGAACTCGCGCGGGTCGAGCAGCGGCCGCAGGCTCGCCATCCACAGGCTGTCGGCGCCGCCGCCCCAGCCGTACCAGCGATGCAGCCGCAGGTTGGCGAGCGACGGCGTGTTGCGCGGCAGGTCGGCCAGCCCGTGCGCGCGCGGCCTGCCATCGGTCCAGCCGCGGTCGGGCTGATGGCAGCTGACGCAGGCGATGTAGCCGGTCGGCGACAGTCGCGCGTCGAAGAACAGCCGCGCGCCGAGCGCGATCGCCTGCGCATGGCCGGAGACGCGGTTGCTCGGATCGCGCTGCGCCGGCGGCGGCCAGGGTCCAAGCGAGGCGATCTGCCGCTTCTCCGCGTCGCTGAAGTCGAGCAGTTGCGCGCTGGCCGGGGCGTGAAGCAGCACGGCCAGCAGCACGACGCGGAGCAGTGGTGGCATCGTCCCGGTGCGGCCAGAGGATCGGCGCCTCAATCGACGTGCAGCACCGCCCGCAGGGTCTCGCCGCCGACAGCGAAGCTGAGCTGCCAGCGCCCTGGCATGTGCAGCAGCAGGCCGTCGGCGCGGAAGCGGCCGTTGCCCTGCGGCTGCACCGTCGGCCGGTAGTTCATGCCGTGGCCGTGCTCCGGCATCGTCGCGTCGATGCGAACCGCCCTGACGGTGCCGCCGTCGCGGCCGCAGACGGCGAAGTCGACGGCGAAGAACCGCGCCAGCGGCGGCAGCGCCGGTGCCCGCCACGCGACCACATGGCGCTCGCCCTCGAGCGTGCGGACGCCGTCGCCGTGCAGGGCCGGCGTGCAGGCGGCGGCACCCGCCGGCAGCAGCGCGGCGACCAGCATCGACCGGGAAGGGATCATCGCGCCGACGGCGCGAACAGCGCTTCGCCGTTGCGCCATGCGATGCGCTCGGCGACCTCGCGCGGCAGCTGCGCCAGCCACCTGCGCGCCAGCTTCGCGTGCTCGACCACGTACGGCCACCGCTCGGGCGTGAAGGTATCGCTGCCGACCATGAAGCGGTCGGGGAACTCGATGAACAGCGCCCGCCATTCGGGGTCGAGCTCGCCGCCCGGCGCGTGGTCGGTGCGGAAGGCGAGATCGCACCACAGGCGCGGGTGCCGGCGCAGCATCGCCCGCACGTTGCCGGGGGCGTCGAAGCCGGCGTGCGCCCACAGGATGCGCGCCTGCGGCCATTGCGCGAACTGGCGTTCGACCGCGTCGGCATCCGAGTGCGAGTGCAGCACCAGGTCGTGGCGGCGGGCGAGCTCGACCATCCGCCGCGGCACCGGCAGGTCGACGTCGGCGCCGAAGATATGGAACTCGCCGATCGCCACGTAGCGGAAGCGGGCCAGGCGCTCCTCCAGGTAGGCGGGCACCGAATCGTCGCGCATCCACGTGCCCTGGTCGCCGCGGCTGCGGTACGGCCGAAGCGACAGCAGCACGCGGTCGGGGGCGGCGGCGGCGAGCCGCTGCTGGCCTTCGTCGTTGGAGCTCGACACCAGGCCGCGCCGGACGCCGGCCGCCTTCAGCAGCTCGACCGCCTTCTCCGGCGGCAGGTTGTCCCAGGCGTCGTGGCTGTAGTGCAGGTGGGCGTCGAAGATCGGCAGCTCGGCAGCGGCGAGCGCCGGCGCGAGCGCGAGCAGGAACGCGGCGATGCCGGTGCGCATCGTGGGAGCCTCGGCAGGAGTCGGCGGCGATGCTACGCCGCGCGCCGGGCGCCACCAACCCCGTGCGAACGCGGAGTCGTGGCGGCTACAGCGCGAACTGGTCGATGTACTGGGCGATGCGATTGCGCATCTGCGGCGTCATCTCGACGAACTCGAAGCCGGCCTCGAACTGCCGGTCCGGTCGCGCCCGGTGCCAGGCGCAGCGGGCGATGACTTCGATGCGCGGGTGCTCGGCGCCGTCGACGCGGATCTCGATCGACAGCGCGTAGCGGCGCGCCGGCGGGATCGGCTCCGGTGCCTCGAGCCGCAGGCCGCCGAGGCCGATGTCGCAGACGTTGCCGATCGGCCGGCTGCGCACGCGATCGTGGACCTTCCAGGTGCCGCGCAGGCTGTAGCGCGCGAAGCTGCGCCGATCCGCGGCGCCGATGTCGCGCGAGGTGCTGCTCGGGTCGCTGTCGCTGCTTCTCGTGCCTTCCATTCGGCGCTGGCCCGAAACGGGTTCGGGCGGAGAGTGCTGGTCGGGTGTGAGGGAATTCTGGGCGATGCGGTCGGAGGCAGCCATCCGCCGAGCAGATGAGATCGAATGCTTGCAGCAAAGGCGGCGAGCGACGGGACGTTCGCACCGCGATTGCGCGGTCGAAGCGGGACGGGAAGGGGCGGGCGAGTCAGCGCTGACCTTCGATGCCGGCCGCCGGCCGACGGCAGTGCCGTGGCCGTTGGCGCGGATGACCGGCGGCGGGTCAGGACAGCCCGCGGCGCGAGGCGTCGGCGCGGGCGCTGGCCCACAGCACGATCACCGCGACCGCCGGAACGATGAGCGACAAGGCCGCGCTCCGGTAGGCAAACAGCGCGTGCTCGACGCTGTGGCCGCGCAGCGTCTCCATCCACAGCAACGGGATCAGCGCCGGCGAAGAGAGCACGCCGAACTGCGCCAGCCGCCGGCGGATGTCGCCGTGACGCGCAAGCAGCGCCGCCAGACCGGCGACGGTGACGATCGCGACCGTGGCGACCTCGGTCCAGCCGATCATGGCAAGGTTCGCCAGGGTCGCGTCGCCGATCGCCACCGGGGGGCCGCCGGCATCTCCGGTCGCGCGCCGGTGCGCGGCGTACAGGATGTCGCCGACGACCTGCCGCGGCCCGAGCACCGCGGCGGCGATCATCCACTTCGCCGTCCAGGTCGCGGCGTAGGCGGCGAACCATGTGCCGGCGATCCAGGCAGCTTCGCGGATCTGCTCGCGTGCAGTGCCTGGACTGCCTCCGCGCCAGGTCCACGCCGCGAGCACCACGAAGGCGAGCAGGGCCGGCGTGAACGGCGGGTTGACCAGGAAGTCGACGAAATTGAACACCGCGCCGGAGACGAGGGCGATCCAGCGCAGCGGTCGCCAGCCTTCGATCGGCCGCAGCCGCAGCGCCGCCAGAGCCGCGGTGCAGGTCAGCAGGGTGACGATGACCCCGGCGACATGCGCCGTCACCAGCGGCATGACGACGGCGTCGGTGAGCGCGAGCAGCAGGGCGAGAAGCGCCGCCGCCGCGGACCACGGCAGCGTCATGACCGCTGCCGTGGCGAAGAGCGCGAAGCAGGCGCCCGTGATGGCGTAGTTGACGCGGCGGATCGTGCCGAGGTCCCGGTACAGCAGCATCGGCCGGAGATAGACCTGGGTGCCGTGCCAGTAGCGGAAGTAGGGCGCCGCGGTCCAGGCGGCGCGTCCGGCCAGGTGGCCGATCAGGTGCTCGCAGGGATTGCGGATCTGCTCGCTGAGGATGCGAGCTTCGACCGCCCGGCGCAGCGCCGAAGCCTCGCCTCCGTCGATCGCCGTCGACAGCGCCAGGCAGTCGGTGTAGTTGTCGAGCGTGAAGGTCCGCGGCCCGACCGTCAGCTGCGGCCACGGCTCCAGGGCGATGTCGCCGCGCTCGACGGAGCGCAGCAGCGACCGCTCCATGGCCGCACCGTCGAGATGCTGGACGGCGACCAGCGCCAGCAGGAAGGCGGCGTTCAGGACGGCGATGGCCGCCGCGCCGAACGCAAGGCCCGCGAGCCGGTGCCGGCGCCGGCTCGCGGGAACTGGCGCCGACTGCGTCATCGCGGTCGATCCGTCCCGCTGACGGCCGGTGCCGCGGCGACGTTCGGCTGGATCATCGGACCGGCCGGGTTCGGGTCATCGGTGCGTCAGGCCCCGGCTTGACGCGCCGAACTCGCGCAGCGCCCACCCGGTGTGGGTGGCGCGCGCCGCCAGGTCCTGCGGCGAGCACTGCGCAACCACCCGGCCGCCGCCGTCGCCGCCTTCGGGCCCGAGGTCGACGATCCAGTCCGCTTCGGCGATGACGTCGAGGTTGTGCTCGATCACCACCACCGTGTTGCCGGCGTCGACCAGCCGGTGCAGCACGCGGATCAGCTTCTCGACGTCGTGCATCGACAGGCCCACGGTCGGCTCGTCGAGCACGTACAGCTTGTGCGGCGGGTTGTAGGCGCGGCCGGTGCGGGTCAGCCCTTCGTCGAGGCGAACCTTCGCCAGTTCGGTCACCAGCTTGATCCGCTGCGCCTCGCCGCCGGAGAGCGTCGGCGACGGCTGGCCGAGCGTGAGATACCCCAGGCCGACATCCTGCAGCAGCTGCAGCGGCCGCAGGATCGACGGGTGCGCGCCGAAGAACTCGACCGCGCCGTCGATCTCGGTGGCCAGCAGGTCGCCGGCCGACTTGCCGCGCAGGTGGATGCCGAGCGTCTCGCGGTTGAAGCGGCCGCCGCGGCAGACGTCGCACAGCACCTTCACGTCGGGCAGGAAGTTCATCTCGATCGTGCGCAGGCCC
>CAYLZU010000039.1:4382-16327 GCA_964388005.1 uncultured Burkholderiaceae bacterium | reverse complement strand
CGCCGACGTTCTGCTGCTGGAGGCCCTGCCCGAGTTTCTCGGCGCCGTCGACCAGCAGATCGCTCGCGAGGCGATGAAGGCCTTCACCAGGCAGGGCTTGAAGATCGAACTGGGCGTGCGCATCGACACCGTCAAGGCCGACCGGAAAGGGGTCACGGTCGCCTACACCGACGCCGGCGGCGGCGGCCAGTCGGCGACCTTCGAGCGGCTGATCGTCTCCATCGGAAGGGTGCCGAACACCGAGGCACTGAACGCGGCCGCGGTAGGGTTGGCCCTGGACGAGCGCGGCTTCATCGCCGTCGATGACGACTGCCGTACCAACCTCCCGAATGTGTGGGCGGTCGGCGACGTGGTCCGCGGCCCGATGCTGGCGCACAAGGCCGAGGAGGAGGGCGTGGCGGTGGCCGAGCGCATCGCCGGGCAGCACGGGCACGTGAACTTCAACACCATTCCGTGGGTGATCTACACCTCGCCCGAGATCGCCTGGGTCGGCCAGACCGAGCAGCAACTGAAGAGCGCCGGCCGCGCCTACAGGGCCGGCACCTTCCCCTTTGCCGCCAACGGCCGCGCACGGGCGCTCGGCGACACGACCGGCATGGTCAAGTTCCTCGCCGACGCCTCGACCGATGAGATCCTCGGCGTGCACATCGTCGGCCCGCTGGCCTCGGAGCTGATCGCCGAGGCGGTGGTGGCGATGGAGTTCCGCGCCAGCAGCGAGGACATCGGCCGCATCTGCCACGCCCACCCGTCGCTGTCGGAGGCGACCAAGGAAGCGGCGCTGGCGGTGGACAAGCGGACCCTGAATTTCTAACCGATCGGTGGCCGCGAACCGGGATCCGGTGCTGGCGGTCGCGGTCGGAGGATCACGGCCGGCGGGTCACGGATCGCGATGAGTTTCCGCGCTCACCTCGACGAAGCGCTGGCCTGCCGCGGCTACACGCTCGATGCCGCCCAGCGCCGCGCCGCCGATCGGCTGGCCCGCCTCGACGAGCAGTGGTGGCAGTACAAGCATGCCCGGCGCAACGCGCTGCTGAAGCTGGTGGCGCGACCGGAGATCCCGCGCGGCGTCTACCTGTGGGGCGGCGTCGGCCGCGGCAAGAGCTTCCTGATGGACTGCTTCTTCTCCACCGTGCCGCTGGTGCGCAAGACCCGCATCCATTTCCACGAGTTCATGCGCGGCGTGCACCGCGAGCTCGACGACGTCAAGGGCATGGCCGACCCGCTCGACGAGGTGGGGCGCCGCCTGGCCCGGCGCGCGCGGCTGATCTGCTTCGACGAATTCCACGTCTCCGACATCGCCGACGCCATGATCCTGCACCGGCTGCTGGCGAAGCTGTTCGAGCTCAGGACCGGGTTCGTGATGACGTCGAACTACGCTCCCGAGGCGCTGTATCCCGACGGCCTGCACCGCGACCGGCTGCTGCCCGCGATCGAGCTGCTGAACTCCAGGCTCGACGTGCTGCAGGTCGATGGCGGCGTCGACTACCGCCGGCGGGCAATGGAACAGATCGCGACCTATCTTCGGCCGGCCGGGGGCGAGGCCGATGCGAAGCTTGCCGCCGCCTTCGGGCAGCTGGCCGAAGCCGATGACGACGACCCGGTGCTGCTGATCGAGGCGCGGCGCATCCGCGCCCGCCGGCGCGCCGGCGGCGTGGTCTGGTTCGACTTCGAGGTGCTGTGCGGCGGACCGCGGTCGCAGAACGACTACCTGGAGATCGCCAGGCAGTTCCACACCGTGCTGCTGTCGGGTGTGCCGCGGATGTCGGCGGCGCAGGCGTCGGAGGCGCGGCGCTTCACCTGGCTGGTCGACGTGTTCTACGACCACCGGGTGAAGCTGCTGCTGTCGGCGGACGACGCCCCGGAGGCGCTGTACACGGCAGGCGCGCTGGCGGCGGAGTTCCAGCGCACGGTGTCGCGGCTGCTCGAGATGCAGTCGCGCGCATACCTCGAGTCGCCCCGTCGCGATGTCGTCGTTCTGTAGAGGCGGCGCGATCGTCGTTGCCGCTGCGCTGCTGGCGACGCCAGTCAGCGCCGGCGCCGAACAGGCGCCGGCGAGCCGGGAGGAACTGGTCGCGGCGCAGGCGGCGGCGAGGAGCGAGGCGGCGGCAATCGAGAGCCGGTACCAGCAGGCGCAGCGGGACTGCGCCGGACGGTTCGCGGTCAATCCCTGTCTGGAGCAGGCGCGGCGCGAACGCGATCAGCAGCTTCGGGAGGCGCGGGCGCGCGAAGTCGAGGCCAACGACGCCCTGAGGCGCTTCGACGCCGAGGCGCGGGCACGCGAACGCGAACGGCGTGCCGCCGAGAGCCAGGAACAGCTGCGGGCCAAGGCGCCCCCATCGGCGCCGCCGGATGCGCCGCCGGGCAAGCCCTCGAAGACGCCGGCAACGCCGCGCGCGGCCGATCCGAAGCAGCAGCAGGACCAGGAGGCACGACAGCGCGAGGAGGCGGCACGGCGCCAGGCCGAGGCGGAGCAACGCACGGCGCGCCAGGCGGAGGAAGGGCGGCAGCGCGCGGCCGAACGGGCCAAGAAGGAGGCCGAGGCGCCGCGCCGGATCGAGGACTACGAGCAGCGCCAGCGCGAAGCCGAGGCGCGCGCCGCCCAGAAGGCGCAGGAAGCCGAACAACAGCGGCAGCGACGCGACCGCCGGGCCCAGGAGCGCGAGGAGGCGAATCGCAAGCGGGCGGCGAAGACGGATCCGTAGGTTGGCCGGAGGCGAAGGCAGGGTGGCGCTGCCGCCTTCCGTCCCGCGCGCCGGGCTGCCGCCGGCTCAGGACTTCGACTGCGCCTCGAACTTGACGATCGCCAGCGACAGATTGTCGCCGCGGCCCTCGGCCCGTTCGCGGGCGAGCCGCACCAGCTCGGCGCCGGCGTCGCGCGGACTCAATCGATGCAGCAGGTCGCCCAGCTCGGCGTCGGAGAAGTAGGCCCACAGCCCGTCGCTGCACAACAGGAAACAGTCGTCGGCCTGCAGTTCGACCTCCTCGCCGAAGGCGACATCGGGCGGGCGGTTCAGGCCGAGGGCGCTGACCAGCATGTGCTTGAAGCGCTTCTCGGCATCGAGCGCCTGCAGTTCGCGGCCCTGCGAGCGCAGGTACCACGCGTAGGTCTGATCCTGGGTTCGATGGCGCAGGCTGCCGCGGCGAAAGTGGTACAGACGGCTGTCGCCGGCATGAGCCCAGATCGCGCGGTCGCGACACACGATCAGGCCGACGAAGGTGGCGTGCGGTTCCTTTTCGGTCGATATCGCCGACAGCCGGATGACCGTGTGCGCCTCGTCGGCGACCAGCTTCAGCAGTCCGCGCAGGGAGCCGGCGTCGCGTTCGCCCACGTCGCGGAACAGGTTGGACGCGGTGGTGATCACCTGGTCGGCCGCCATGCGACCGCCGGTGCGCCCGCCCATGCCGTCGCTGACGATCGCGAGCAGGCTGTGCGGATGGCGCGGGCTGGTCACGATGGCGACGCGATCCTGCTGCTCGGCGCGGTCGCCGATGTGCTCCGCGGTAAAGGCGCTGATCTTCAGGCTGGACATAAGGGCTCAGGGTACCGCGCCCGGGGCGCTCCTTGCATGCCGTCCGGACTGGGCGTCGGCCCGGCCGGCTGCTAGCATGTTCCGCAGGGACAGGGGCCGCGAGCCATGGAGATGGAGCAGATCAAACAACGCATCATCGAGCTGCAGGTCGAGCACCGCGATCTGGATGAAGCGATCGACCGCCTGGCCGGCCAGCCGGGCGTCGACGAGCTGAAACTGCGACGCCTGAAGAAGCGCAAGCTGCAGATCAAGGACTCGATCGCGCTGCTGCAGATGCAGCTGGTGCCCGACGTTCCGGCGTGACCGGGGACGCGGCGGCGCCGGGCCCTGACGCGGCCGTGGCGCGCCTGCGGCAGGCCAGAGACCGTGTCGCCGGCGCCTTCGCCGGCGGCGGCGAGCTGGCGAGTGCGGTGGCCGGATTCTCGCCGCGCGCGTCCCAGCGCGAGATGGCGCTGGCGGTGTTCGACGCGATCGTCGAGCGCGGGACGCTGGTTGCCGAGGCCGGCACCGGCACCGGAAAGACCTTCGCCTACCTGGTGCCGGCGCTGCTCGCCGGCGGCAAGGTGCTCGTGTCCACCGGCACCAAAACGCTCCAGGACCAGGTCCATGGCAAGGACGTCGCGGCGCTGGTCCGCGCGCTCGGGCTGCGGCTGTCGACGGCGCTGCTCAAGGGCCGGCAGAACTATCTGTGCCAGGTTCGCCTCGACCGTGCCGTCCAGGATGGAAGGCTGCCGACGCGGGAGGCCGCCTCGCAGCTGCGCGCCATTGCGCGGTTCGCCCGTGCCACCGCCAGCGGCGACCGCGCCGATCTGGCGGAGGTGCCGGAGTCGGCGCCGATCTGGCCCCTGGTCACATCGACGCGGGAGAACTGCCTCGGCCAGCAGTGTCCTCGCCTGGACGAGTGCTTCGTCTATCGCGCCCGGCGGGCGGCGCAGGCAGCGGACCTGGTCGTCGTCAATCACCACCTGTTCCTCGCCGACCTGGCGCTGCGCGACGACGCGGTGCGCGACTTTCTGCCCGCCGTGGACACCGTGATCCTCGACGAGGCCCACCAGCTGCCGAAAATCGCCGCCGACTTCTTCGGCAGCGGCTGGTCGCTCGCTCAGCTGGCCGACCTGGCGCAGGACGCGCGCGTCCAGGGGCTCGCCGGCGCGGCGGCGGGAGCGCCCTGGGTTGCGCTGACGCAGGAGATCGAGTCCGCCGCCCGCGACCTCAGGCTTCGGCTGGACGATGCGGGCCTGGCGGCGGGCACCCGCATCGCCCTGCAACGTTGCGCCGAGCGGGTGTCGCTGCTGCCCGGCTTCAGGCGGATCGACGAAGCGGTCGGCGCCCTTGCGGCTGCCGTCCAGGCCAATGCCGGCCGCCATGTCGAAGTCGACGCCCTCGGGCCGAGGATCGCGGCACTGCGCAGCGAAATCGAAAGCTGGATCGCCAGCATCGATGCGCCCGATGCGGACGCTCCGGCGGACGCCGACGACGACGGCGCCAGGATCCGCTGGCTGGCGCTGTCGGCGCACGGTGCCCAGTTCCACGCCACGCCGCTGGCGCCGGGAGTCGCGTTCGCGCGGGCGCGCGAACAGCAGCCGCAGGCATGGATCCTCACCTCGGCGACGCTGACCGTGGCCGGATCCTTCGATTCGTTCCTGGCCCAGATCGGCCTGCCGCGGGCGACGACGGCGCGCTGGGACAGCCCGTTCGACTTCCAGCGGCAGGCGCTGCTGTACCTGCCGCGGCCGCTGCCGTCGCCTCTCGCGGCCGACTTTCCGGAGCGTGTTGCCGACGCTGCCTGGCCGGTGATCGCCGCGGCCGGGGGGCGCGCGTTCGTGCTGTGCTCGACCCTGCGCGCGGTCGAGCGGGTGGCGGCGCGGCTTGCGGAGGCGATGCGCCGCGAGGCGCTTGAACTGCCGCTGCTGGTCCAGGGCACGAGCACCCGCCGTGCGCTGCTCGACGAGTTCCGCCGGCGCGGCAATGCGGTGCTGGTCGGTAGCGTCAGCTTCTGGGAAGGCATCGACGTCCGCGGCGAAGCATTGTCGGTGGTGGCGATCGACAAGCTGCCGTTCGCTCCGCCCGACGATCCGGTCGTCGAAGCGCGGATCCGGCGGCTGCGGCGGCTCGGCCGCAACGCCTTCATGGAGTACCAGCTGCCGGAAGCGGTGACGCTGCTGCGGCAGGGGGCCGGGCGGCTGATCCGTGACGAACGGGACCGCGGCGTGCTGATGATTCTCGACGACCGGCTGCTCGGCAAGGCGTACGGCCGCGCCGTTCTCGCCAGCCTGCCGCCGTTCGCGCGAACGAGGGAGGAGGCGACCGCGCGCGCGTTCTTCGCTCCGGCGAGCGCCGCCGCAAGCGGACCGCCGGAGCCGCTCAGCGCTTCTGCGCCGTGAGATAGCGGCTGCCGGGGTAGTTCAGTTCGAGCACCCGCCGGGCGTCCTCTGCCAGATTCGGCAGCCCCAGGGCCTCGTAGGCCCGCATCATGATCGACAGCGCCTCCTCGGCGGCGGCGGTGCCCGAGTAGCTGCGGACCGCCGACTGCGCCCGTTCGGCGGCGGCGACGTAGGCGCCGCGCTCGAGGTAGAAGCGGGCGACGTTGACCTCGCTGCGCGCCATCGCCGTCACCAGATAATTCATCCGCGCGCTGGCGTCCGGCGCGTACTTGCTGTCGGGAAACCGGCCGACGAGTTCGCGGAACACGGCATAGGCCTCGCGCATCGCCTTCGGGTCCCGCGTCGACGGATCGAGGCCGAGCTGCCGTCCGAACAGGCCGAGATCGTCGCTGAAGGTGGCCAGCCCCTTCAGGTACAGCACATAGTCGGCGAACGGGTGATTCGGATTGACCTTCAGGAAGCGGTCCGCCGCCGCGATCGCCTGCGCCTGGTCGCCCTCCTTGTAGTAGGCGTAGGCGATCTCGATCTGCGCCTGCTGCGCGTAGCGGCCGAACGGGTAACGCGATTCCAGCCGCGTCAGCAGCTCGCGGGCGCGCTGCCAGTTGCCCGCCGCCATTTCGTTCTGCGCGTCTGCATACAATTGCTCGGCCGACATCTTGTCGGCCGGCGTCGACTGGAACCACGAGCCGCAACCGGCAACGGCCAGCAGGCAGGCGGCCGCGGCCAGCAACCCAACCCAACGTCGCGCCCCTTCGACAACGCCCACCATCATGTCCAGACCGTCCCCGCGACCGGCGCGGATTATATCGGCGGACAGCCCCGCTGCCGCCGTCGATACGCCGGAGGACGACGACGCCGACGACGGGCCGCTGCTGCTCGTGGCGCCGCCCGAGGCTGCCGGCGAACGGCTGGACAAGGTGCTGGCGAGGCTCGTTCCGGAGCAGTCGCGCAGCCGGCTGCAGGCCTGGATCGAGGCCGGCGCGGTGCGGATCGACGGCCGCACGGCTCAGGTGCGACAGCCGCTCGACGGCGGCGAAACCATCGAGATCGTGCCTCTGCCCGCCCCGCAACAGCTGGCGATGCAGGCCGAGGCGATGGCGCTGGACGTCGTCTTCGAGGACGGGCACATCGCGGTCATCGACAAGCCGCCGGGGCTCGTCGTCCACCCGGCGGCGGGACACTGGTCAGGAACGCTGGCCAACGGCCTGCTGGCGCGCTTCCCGCAGACGGCGGCGCTGCCGCGCGCCGGCATCGTCCACCGGCTCGATGCCGGCACCTCCGGGCTGATGGTCGTTGCGCTGACGCTGCCGGCGCAGACCGATCTGGTGCGACAGCTGCAGGCGCGCACCGTCACCCGCGAATACTGGGCCATCGTTTTCGGCGGCGCTCCGCGGCAGGCGACGATCGACGCCCCGCTGGCGCGCGACCCGCGCAACCCGCTGCGCTTCAGCGTCAGCCGCTCGCTGCGGGCCAAGCCGGCACGCACCCGCTTGCGCTGCGTGAAAACGGTCGGCGACGGACCCGGCGCCCTGTCCTGGGTCGTCTGCCGGCTGGACAGCGGACGCACGCACCAGATTCGTGTCCATCTCGAATCCATCGGCCATCCGCTGGTCGGCGACCCGGTCTATCGCCGCGGCCGGCCGGCCGGCGACGGAGCGGTGGGCGCGACCTTCGCGCGGCAGGCGCTGCATGCGGCGCGGCTCGGCCTGCTGCATCCGGCGCGTCGACAGGCCATGACCTGGTTTCGGGGCATCTGGCTGTCCACCAGGTCCAGCAAGCCATGACCTGGTTTCGGCCGCCGCCGCCGGACATGCGGCAGCTGATGCACGCGCTCGGATTCGAGCCGACCGACCGGCCGGTCGAGGCGTTCTCGTGACGGCGGCCCTGCATCCGGAGTGGATCGTTCCCGACTGGCCCGCGCCGGTCCATGTGCGCGCGGTGGTGACGACACGTGCCGGAGGAGTGTCGGAGGGGCCGTTCGGCGCCGCCGCGGCGGGCGGCCTGAACATCGGGGCCTCGTGCGGCGACGTCGCCGAGGCCGTGCGGACCAATCGACAGCGGCTCGGCGCGGCGCTTCCCTCGCAACCGCGCTGGCTGCGGCAGGTGCACGGGGCGGAGGTGATCTGCATCGACGAGGACGCATCGACGGCGGCGGCCGACGCCTCGATCTCCCTGCGGGCAGGCAGCGTCTGCGCCGTTGCGGTCGCCGACTGTCTGCCGGTGTTCTTCACCGATGCCGGCGGGCGAGCGGTCGGCGTCGCTCATGCCGGATGGCGCGGACTGGCCTGCGGCATCCTCCAGAACACGGCGGCGGCGCTGCGCGCCCGTCTGGACGAACGCGATGCCGAACTGCTCGCCTGGCTGGGGCCGGCGATCGGCCCGGACCACTTCGAGGTCGGCGAAGACGTGCTCGCGGCCATGCAGGCCCGCCTGCCACGAGCACAGTCCGCGTTCACCGCCCTGGCGCCGGAGAAGTACCTGTGCGATCTGTTCGAGCTGGCGCGGCAGGCACTGGCGCAGGCCGGCATCGACCGCGTGTACGGCGGCGGACTGTGCACCTACGGCGATCCGGCCCGCTTCTACAGCTTCCGGCGCGACCGCGTGACCGGGCGCCATGCGGCGCTGATCTGGCGCGACAGCTGACCGCGGGCCGCCGGCAGGCGAAACACGCAGCTGCCGGAGACGATTTCCGATTGACGCCCGCAGCCGACGCTGTGGACAATGCGGCGGCATTTGCCGATCGGGACCGCGGGAGGCGGCTCGACAGGAGAAACGGGGAGACTGTCATGGCAAGGCAAGGCGGCAGCGGCGCGGCGCGGGCTGTGAAGACTGTCAGGAAGCCGCGGCGAGTGTCCGCGGCGGCGCCGGGGCCGGAGGCGGCGGGCAGCGCCACCACGGCGCCGGATCCGGCATCCGCCGCCAATCCGTGGCTGGCGATGTGGTCCGGCATCGCCGAATCGCTGCAGGCGATGGCGCCGCCGTCGAAGATGCCGCAGTTTTCCGTCGACGCGAAGCAGATCGGCGAGCTGCAGCAGCGTTACGTCGAACAGCTGTCGGGACTGTGGCGGGACTATCTCGAACATCCCGAGAAGGCGTCCGAACCGATCAAGGACAACCGCTTCGCCGATCCGGCCTGGCAGAGCAATCCGCTGGCTTCGTTCTATGCCCGCGCCTATCTGCTGAATGCCGACTTCATGAACCGGCTCGCGGATGCGGTCGACACCGACCGCAGGACCAAGCGGCGGGTGAAGTTCGCGGTGTCGCAGTTCGTCGACGCGGCATCGCCGTCGAACTACCTGGCGCTGAACCCGAAGGCGCAGAAGACGCTGATCGAGTCGCGCGGCGAGAGCCTGAAGTCGGGCATGGCCAACCTGCTGAAGGACCTGCAGAAGGGGAAGATCTCGCAGAGCGACGAGTCGGCGTTCGAGATCGGCCGCAACGTCGCCGCCAGCGAAGGCATGGTGGTCTACGAGAATCGCCTGTTCCAGCTGATCCAGTACAAGCCGCTGACGCCGAAGGTGCGGGCGCGGCCGTTCCTGTTCGTGCCGCCGTCGATCAACAAGTTCTACATCCTCGACCTGCAGCCGGAGAACTCGATGGTCCGCTACGCCGTCGAGGAGGGCAACACGGTGTTCCTGATGTCGTGGAAGAACCCGCACGAGCCCGAGCAGCACCTGACCTGGGACGACTACGTTGAGCAGGGGCCGATCGAGGCCATCCACGTCGTGCAGCAGATCACCGGCGCGAAGCAGCCCAACGTGCTCGGCTTCTGCGTCGGCGGCACGATCCTCGCCTGCGCGCTGGCGGTGATGTACGCGCGCGGCGAGGATCCGGTCGCCAGCTTCACGCTGATGACGTCGCTGCTGGACTTCGAAGACGCCGGCGTGCTCGAGGTCTTCATCGACGAGGCGCACGTGCGCATGCAGGAGCGCCGGCTCGCCAAGGGCGGGCTGATGCCGGGCAAGGACCTCGCCAACACGTTTTCGAGCCTGCGTCCGAACGACCTGGTCTGGAACTACGTCGTCAGCAACTACCTCGAAGGAAAGACACCGCCGGCGTTCGACCTGCTGTACTGGAACGGCGACGGCACCAACCTGCCGGGGCCGATGTACACCTGGTACCTGCGCAACATGTACCTGGAGAACAGGCTGCGGGTGCCGAACGCGCTCGTCTGCTGCGGCGAGAAGATCGACCTGAACCGCATCAAGGTGCCGACCTACGTGTTCGCGGCGGTCGAAGACCACATCGTGCCGTGGAAGGCGGCGTATGCCTCGGCGCGGCTGATCCCCGGCGACAAGGCCCGCGGCACGCGCTTCGTGCTCGGCGCCAGCGGCCACATCGCCGGATCGATCAACCCGCCGTCGAAGAACCGGCGCAGCTACTGGGTCGGCGCGGACCGGTCGCTGCCGGCGACCGCCGATGTCTGGCTGCACAATGCGACCGAGAAGCCCGGCAGCTGGTGGAGTGACTGGAACGAATGGCTGCGGCAGTTCGCCGGCGGCGAGAAGGCGGCGCCGAAGTCCTACGGCAGTGAGAAGTACCGACCGATCGAGCCGGCGCCGGGGCGCTACGTCAAGGAAAAGGCCTGATCGGCATGCACGTTTCGTTCGAAAAACCAACAGGAGACAGGAATGGCAAAGCTTGCATACGTTACCGGCGGCATGGGCGGCATCGGCACCGCGATCTGCCAGCGCCTGCACAAGGCCGGCTTCAAGGTGATCGCCGGCTGCGGTCCGACCCGCGACTTCAACAAGTGGCTCGGCGAGCAGGCGGCGCTCGGTTATACGTTCCATGCCTCGGTCGGCAATGTCGCCGACTGGGACTCGACCGTCGAGGCGTTCACCAGGGCCAAGGCCGAACACGGGCCGATCGACGTCCTGGTCAACAATGCCGGCATCACCCGCGACCGCCTGTTCCTGAAGATGACGCGCGAGGACTGGGACGCGGTGATCGACACCAACCTGAACAGCATGTTCAACGTCACCAAACAGGTGGTGCCGGACATGGTCGAGCGCGGCTGGGGGCGGATCATCCAGATCTCCTCGGTCAACGGCGAGAAGGGGCAGGCCGGGCAGACCAACTACTCGGCGGCCAAGGCCGGCATGCACGGCTTCACGATGGCGCTGGCGCAGGAACTGGCCGCCAAAGGCGTGACGGTGAACACCGTCAGCCCCGGCTACATCGGCACCGAGATGGTCAAGGCGATCAAGCCGGCGATCCTCGAAAAGATCATCGAGACGATCCCGGTCAAGCGGCTCGGCACGCCGGACGAGATCGGCTCGATCGTTGCCTGGCTGGCGGGCGAGGACTCCGGCTTCACCACCGGCGCCGACTTCAGCTGCAACGGCGGCCTGCACATGGGCTGACGCGGCCGGAACCGGGCTGCAGCCGGGAGCCCCACCGCTCACCGGATCGACGCTGCCGCGGGCTGGGCATGGCGCCGGCCGGAGTCGCGCGCGCTGCCGGCGGACCGCGCTTCAAGCCCGGGCGCGGCCGCCGAATCCCTTGATCTGGATACAATTTGCTGCAATTGCGCAATGCGACAGCCGGGCGCCTCGCATCGCAGCAGCCGCTGGCATACAAGGGAGACCCGCACATGGCCGCCGTCCGACTGATCAAGAAGTACCCGAACCGCCGTCTGTACGACACCCGGACGAGCAGCTACATCACGCTGGCCGACGTCAAGCAGCTCGTGCTCGACCAGGAGGAGTTCAAGGTCGTCGACGCCAAGAGCAGCGAGGATCTGACGCGGCAGATCCTGATGCAGATCATCCTCGAGGAGGAGCAGGAAGGACAGCCGATGTTCACGCCGCCGGTGCTGTCGCAGATCATCCGCAGCTACGGCAATGCGATGCAGGGCATGATGGGCTCGTACCTGGAGAAGAACGTGCAGGCGTTCGTCGACATCCAGAACAAGCTGCAGGAGCAGAGCCGCGCCTTCTACGACAGCAACAAGGTCGGCCCGGAGATGTGGGCGCAGTTCGTCAACATGCAGGCGCCGATGCTGCAGTCGATGATGTCGAGCTACATC
>CAYLZU010000039.1:0-4372 GCA_964388005.1 uncultured Burkholderiaceae bacterium | reverse complement strand
GACCTGTTCATGCAGATGCAGGAGAACATGAGCAAGCAGGCGCGCTCGATGTTCTCCGGCTTCCAGTTCCCTCCCGAAAACAAATGAGAGTTAAGGGCGGCTTGGCCGCCCGTGATGCCGCGCCGCGCGCGGCCGTGATGGGCTCATAGGCGCGAAGCCGCCGTCATTGCGGCCCGCGGGGCCGCATCATTTCCTCATGCCTGTTCCGACCGTCGGCTTCGTCTCGCTCGGCTGCCCGAAGGCGCTGGTTGACTCCGAGCGGATCATCACCCGGCTGCGCGCCGAGGGCTACGCGATGAGCGCGAGCTACGAGGGCGCCGATCTCGTGGTCGTCAACACCTGCGGCTTCATCGACGCCGCGGTGGCCGAATCGCTCGACGCCATCGGCGAGGCGCTGGCGGAAAACGGCAGGGTCATCGTCACCGGCTGCCTCGGCGCGCGCCGCGTCGGTGACGAAACCCTCGTCGCCAGGGTTCACCCGAAGGTGCTCGCCGTCACCGGCCCGCAGGCCGCCGACGAGGTGCTGGCGCACGTGCACGCGCATCTGCCCAGGCCGCACGACCCGTTCGCCGACCTGGTGCCGCCGGCCGGGATCAAGCTGACGCCGAAGCACTACGCGTACCTGAAGATCGCCGAGGGCTGCAACCACCGCTGCACCTTCTGCATCATCCCGTCGATGCGCGGAGACCTCGTCAGCCGGCCGATCGGCGAGGTGATGCGCGAGGCCGAAAGCCTCGTCAAGCAAGGCGTGCGCGAGATCCTGGTCATCTCGCAGGACACCAGCGCCTACGGCGTCGATGTCCGCTACCGGCTCGACTTCGTCGGCGGCCGCGCCGTGAAGACGAAGATGACCACGCTGGTCGCGGAGCTTGCGCGGCTCGGGGTCTGGATCCGGCTCCACTATGTCTACCCGTATCCGCACGTCGACGAGGTCATTCCGCTGATGGCCGAAGGCAAGGTGTTGCCCTACCTCGACGTGCCGTTCCAGCATTCGCACCCCCGCGTGCTGCGGGCGATGAAGCGGCCCGCGTCGGCGGAGCGCAACCTCGAGCGGATCCGGGCGTGGCGCGCAGTCTGCCCGGAACTGACGATCCGCTCGACCTTCATCGCCGGCTTCCCCGGCGAGACCGAGTCCGAGTTCGAGCACCTGCTGGACTTCCTGCGCGAGGCGCAGCTCGACCGGGTCGGCTGCTTTGCCTATTCGCCGGTGGCCGGCGCCGCGGCGAACGATCTTTCCGGGCAGCTTCCCGACGAAGTGCGCGAGGACCGTCGGGGCCGCCTGATGCGGGTGCAGGAGGAGATCTCGGCGCGCCGGCTGGCCCGCAAGGTCGGCTCGGTGCAGCGGGTGATCGTCGACGAGGCCGGGCCGGCGGTGGCGATCGGACGCAGCATGGCCGACGCGCCGGAGATCGACGGCGTGGTCCGCATCCGCACCAGGCGCCGGCGCATCGGCGTCGGAGACTTCGTCGATGTCCGAATCGAGGCCGCGAACCAGCACGACCTCGAGGGAACGCCGGCATGACCGGTTACGTGCTGTACACCGCCCGCCGCTCCGGCGCCGCCAGCGTCGAGGTGATGCTGGGCGCACTCGGGCTCGACTTCGAACTGAGGGACGCCACGCCCTGGACCGACCCGCCGGGGGCGCACTTCGAGGAGCTGAAGACGGTCAATCCCCTCGGCCAGCTGCCGACGCTGGTGGCGCCGGGCGGCGAGGTTCTGACCGAGAGCGTGGCACTGCTGTGGACGCTGATGGAACGCCACCCGAGCCCCTGGGTGCCGCCGCCGTCTACGCGTGAGCGCGCCGCCTGCCTGCGCTGGATGCAGTTCGCGGCGGCGACCGTCTATGCCGCGGTCGGCGTCGCCGACTATCCGGCCCGCTGGACGACATCGCGCTCGCCGGCCGCCCGGGCCGCGGTCGAACGGGCGGCGGTGGCGCGGATGAAGCTCGGCTGGGACCTCGTCGCCCGCGCATTTCCGCAGCGGCGCGGCTTCCTGTTCGGCCCCGCCCCGACTGTCGGCGACGTCTACCTCGCCAACCTGTCACGCTGGTGGGCGATGCGCGACCACCTGGCGGAGAACCATCCGGCACTGGCGGCGCTGATGAAGCGCGTCGATGCGCTGCCCGAGGTGGCGCCGGTGTGGAAGCGCCACTGGGCGTGAACCGCGGGGAGGGGATGCGGGCGCGGCCACGTTGCTCCGACTCGCGGCCGCGCCGTGCAACAATGCCCGCCCGTGCGCCCACCCTCGGAAGGAGACCGTCATGCGCGAAGTCGTCGTCGTCAGTGCCGTTCGCACCGCCATCGGAACCTTCGGCGGCAGCCTGAAGGATGTGCCGCCGATCCAACTTGGCGCGCTGGTCGTCAGGGAGGCGTTGGCGCGCGCCAGGGTCGACGGCGCCGAGGTCGGCCATGTGGTGTTCGGCAACGTCATTCATACCGAGCCGCGCGACATGTACCTCGGCCGGGTGGCGGCACTCGACGGCGGCGTCGGCGAGAAGACCCCCTGCCTGACGCTGAACCGGCTGTGCGGCAGCGGCCTGCAGGCGATCGTCTCGGCGGCGCAGACGATCATGCTCGGCGATGCCGATATCGCCATCGGCGCCGGGGCCGAGAGCATGTCGCGGGCGCCGTATGCGCTGCCGGCGGCGCGCTGGGGCCAGCGCATGGGCGACGGCAAGATGCTCGACATGATGGTGGCGGCGCTGCACGACCCGTTCCACAACATCCACATGGGTGTGACCGCCGAGAACGTCGCCGCCAAGTGGGGCATCACGCGGCAGATGCAGGACGAGCTGGCGGTCGAGAGCCACCGCCGGGCGGCGGCGGCGACCAGGGCCGGCCACTTCAAGAGCCAGATCGTGCCGGTGGTGAGCAAGGGCAGGAAGGGCGACGTGGTGTTCGACACCGACGAGCACTTCCGCGACAACGCGACGCTCGAGGACATGGCCAAGCTCAAGCCGGTGTTCGTGAAGGAAAACGGCACCGTGACGGCGGGCAATGCCTCGGGCATCAACGACGGTGCCGGCGCGGTCGTGCTGATGGCGCGCGAGGTGGCCGAGCGCCGCGGCATCCAGCCGCTGGCGCGGCTGGTCGGCTACGGCCACGCCGGCGTCGATCCGAAGTACATGGGCATCGGCCCGGTGCCGGCGACGCAGAACGTGATGAAGCGGACCGGGCTCACGGTGGCGCAGATGGACGTGATCGAGGCCAACGAGGCCTTCGCCGCCCAGGCCTGCGCGGTGGCCAAGGATCTCGCCGCCGACCCGGCGAAGATCAACCCAAACGGCAGCGGCATCTCGCTCGGCCACCCGATCGGCGCCACCGGCGCCATCATCACCACCAAGGCGCTGTACGAACTGCAGCGCACCGGCGGCCGCTACGCGCTGGTGACGATGTGCATCGGCGGCGGCCAGGGCATCGCGGCGATCTTTGAGCGTCTGTGACCCGGCTCGCGGCGAGCGCGGTCCGGATCTTCGTCGACGACCTGCCGGCAGCGATCGGGTTCTACGCCGGCGCGCTCGGCCTGCCGATGTAGGCCTCCGGGCCGTCCTTCGCCGTCATCGACGCCGGCACGATTCAGCTCGTCGTCGAACTGGGGTAGGCGGGCGACCGCGGCCGGTTGCTGGTCGGCCGCTTCAGCGGCCTGTCGCTGCGCGCCGACGAGGTGCAGCACGAGTACCAGCGGCTGCTCGCGCTTGGCGTCACGATCGCCGGGCCGCCATCAGCGCAGGACTGGGGCGGCATCCTGCTGACGGTGGAGGATCCGGCCGGCAACGCGGTGCAGCTTGCCCAGTATCCCGACCCAAGCTGGGCGGGCAGGGCCGCCGGCCATTCAAGCGGCAAGCGCCGTGAAGACGCCGCGCAGCTCCCGCAGCCGCGCCTCCAGCGTCGGCGTGCCCACCTCGATGCGCAGCCGTTCCGGTCCCGCCAGCCGCATGTCCTTCCGCTTCTGCAGCAGCGCGATCAGCCGCGCCGGCTCGATCGGGGCGTCGGCAACGAAACTGATCACGATCGTCTCGGCGGTCGCGTCGATCTTCTTCACGCCGAGCCGTTCGGCAACGAGACGGAGCCGGTGCGTCTCGATCAGCGCCCGCGCCGGCTCCGGCAGCCTGCCGTAACGGTCGATCAGCTCCTCCTGCATGGCGACGAGCGCATCGTCGTCGTCGCAGCTGGCCAGCTTCTTGTACAGCGACAGCCGCTGATGCACGTCGTTGACGTAGTCGGGCGGCAGCAGCGCCGGCACGTGCAGGTTGATCTCGGTCACCGCCGCCAGCGGCGCCAGCAGGTCGGGCTCGCGCCCCGAACGCAATGCGCGCACGGCGGCGTTGAGCATCTGCGTGTACAGGTCGAAGCCGACCTCCTGCATGTTGCCG
>CAYLZU010000038.1:12825-16575 GCA_964388005.1 uncultured Burkholderiaceae bacterium | reverse complement strand
CCCGACGTGGCGATCGTCTACCTGCAGGAACTGCTGAACCTGAACCGCGAGGCGCGACAGCAGCAGGTGCTGATGCACCACGAGCGCCACCTGCGTCAGGTCGAGCGCTCGCGCATCAGCGTCGAGCTTCAGCATGCTGCGGACGGCGAACTCGAATCGCGACGATCGAACCTTCGCGTGCAACTCGGCGAACGTGAACTGATCAAGTCGCGCATCGCCATGCTCGAGCAGCAGTCGATCGCCGCAGAGCTGCATGACGACACCACCGGCGAACATTGCTACCGCGTCGGGCGCCTGGCGTCGATTGTGGCCCGCGAGTACGGCCTCGAAGACGATGTCTGCTTCATGATCGATCTCGCCGCCCGCATGCACGACATTGGCAAGCTGGCCGTTCCCGACTCGATCCTGCTCAAGCCGGGGCGGCTGACCGACGGCGAGCGCGAGATCATGCAGCAGCACACGCTCGCCGGCGCTGAACTGCTGTCGAAGTCGAACATCCCGCAGATGCACGTCGCCGAGGAAATCGCCCGCCATCACCACGAGTGGTGGAACGGCAAAGGCTATCCGCACCGACTGTCGGGAACCGGCATTCCGATCGCGGCGCGCATTACGGCGGTCGTCGACGTTTTCGACGCGCTGACGCACATCCGTCCGTACAAGCCGGCCTGGCCGGTGTCGCAGGCGCTGCACGAAATCCGGACGCTGCGCGGCGTCCAGTTCGACCCGGACATCACCGACCTGTTTCTGCAGATCGTTCCGCGACTGCAGCGCGAGGTCGGCGATCTCGACGAATTCCTCGGCGCCGAGGCCAAGAATTCACCGTTCATCCAGGCGCGCGCCAGGATTGCGCGGGCGCTCAAGGGCGAAGACGGCAACGGCGTTGCGGTCAGCTTCGACGTCCGGCGCTGACCTCCCGCCGGGCGGGACTTCCCCGCGCCCTTGCGGGATGACCGGCGCGTCCCTACATTCCGCGCTGCAAAGTCCGCCGGGCGATCGCTGGTGGCCCCTTGCCACGAGAGGAACGTCCGGACTGCGTAGAGCGGCGTAGCAGGTAACACCTGTCCACCGAAAGGTGAGGATCAGAGCAACAGAGACGAGTCGGCTCGCTCGCGGCGGAGCGTTCGCGCAATGCCGGGTCTTGCCGCCGGGGGGCGATCCCGCCCTCCGGGTCGGTCGATGCGAAGGCATCGGGCCGGGCGGGATCGGAGCGAGGCGGGTGAAACGGGCAATCTCTACGCGCAGCAACACCAAATAGGCAGCCGATGACCCTGCTCGGCGAGGCTGCGGGTAGGTGGCTCGAGCGCGCGCGTGAGCGCGCGCCTAGACGAATGATCGTCACGGCAGGGTGACCTGTCCGACAGAATCCGGCGTACAGGCGGGCTTTGCACTCTCCTGTCCGATGCTTGGCCGGCTCCGGAGGCCGAGTTTGGCGCGCAGGCCAAGGTAATCGCTGGTACGGCGAGCGTCCCCGGTTATCGGGGCGCGATCTGGTCGCGCCCATGCGGGGTGATCGTCGACCGATCGCCAGCCCCTCAACTCGAACTGCCGCCGGCGGCGAATCGGCCTCGACGCCGCGAAAGCGTTGGCGTTCGCAGGTGCGGGACGCTTGCCAGCAGACAGGCCTCGATCGGCGGGCGCAGCCGGGCAGGCGCGCCATTGGCTTCGCGCCGCGTTGCGTCGTGCTGCCGAATCGCGCTGCAGTCGAGGGCCGGCGCTTCTCACAAGCAACCTTCGATTTGCTTCGTATGTGCTTCATTCGATGCCGAATTTGCGATCGGCTGCGATTGGGTGTGGATAAGTGCTTGTTGTAGCGGAGAAAAGCTTCGCGCCTTCCCTTGACCCCTTGTGGCCGCTCAACTACAGTCGCGCGGTGGAGGAAAGTGGGAGATAGTGGAGCTTAGTGGCTCCTGCTGCCCAAGCTGTTGCGCGACTTGCGTCACAGCGATCTTCCTCGGCCTGGGTGGGGCGGCGAGGTGTTTCAAGGGCTTTCAAGACTGACGCTGGATGCCAAGGGGAGGCTCTCGGTCCCCGCTCGGCATCGCGATGCGCTGCAGGCCCAGTGCGAAGGCCGCGTCACGCTGACGCGCCATCCGGACGGCTGTCTGCTGCTCTATCCGCGGCCGCGCTGGGAGCAGAAGCGCGCCGAACTGGCGCAGTTGTCGCACCGGCGGCGGGTGCTGCAGCGAATCCTCATCGGCAGCGCCGTCGATCTCGATCTCGACGGGTCCGGGCGAATCCTGATAGCGCCGGAACTGCGCGCGGCGGCGGGGCTGGAGCGCGAGGTCTACCTGTCCGGCGTCGGTGAACACTTCGAGCTGTGGGAGCCGGCGCGCATGGAGGCGCTGGAGAAGCAGCAGCTCGCCGAAGGCGGTCTCGATGCCGCCGATGACTTCTCGGTCTGACCGGTGGACTGTCGCCGTGTCTGCCAGCGCGCCCGCGGCGCACCGGACCGTCATGGCGCGGCCGGCGGTCGATTACCTCGTCACGGATCCCGGCGGCACATATGTGGATGCGACCTTCGGCCGAGGCGGGCATTCGAGACTGATTCTCGAACGGCTGTCGGCGAGCGGTCGACTGATCGCCCTGGACCGCGATCCGCAGGCGGCGGCAGCGGCGACGGAACTCGACGATCCGCGATTTCACTTTGTCCGCACGCGCTTTTCACGGCTGTCGGCGACCCTTGCCGCGCTCGGCGTGCAGCGGCTGCAGGGTCTGCTGCTCGACCTGGGCGTGTCGTCGCCGCAGATCGACGAAGGACAGCGCGGCTTCTCCTGGCGCGCGGACGCGCCGTTGGACATGCGCATGGACACGGGAAGCGGCATGACCGCCGCCGACTGGCTCGCTGCGGCGGATGCGGACGAACTGACGCGGGTGTTTCGTGACTACGGGGAAGAGCGGTTTGCTGCAGCGATTGCAAAGGCGATTGTGGCTCGCCGCCAGGCAGGACGGCCGATTGTCACGACCGCGGACCTGGCTGCGGTCATTGCCGGCGCAATCCCCGTCCGCGGCCGCGGGGATGCGGCCCAGCATCCGGCGACGCGAACCTTTCAGGCTGTACGGATTCACGTCAATCAGGAACTCGAGGAGCTGGAGGTAGTGCTCGAGCAGGCCTTGTCACTGCTGGCCGCCGGTGGTCGGCTGGTCGTGATCAGCTTCCATTCCCTGGAGGATCGGCTGGTCAAGCGCTTCGTCGAACGCCATGCGCATCCGGAGCGCGAAATGCCGCGCCTGCCGCTGCGCGCTGCCGAGCTGCCGCAGCCGCGCCTGGTCGGCATCGCCCGCGTGAAGCCCGACGCCGCCGAGGTCGCGGCCAACCCGCGGTGCCGTTCCGCAGTCATGCGCGTCGCCGAACGCACCTCGGTGCCTTGGTCGGCGGAGGCGGCCCAGTGAGCGGGCGAATGACAGGCACGGTCGCCGCAATCGTGCTGCCGGCGGTGCTGCTGGTCCTGTCCAGCCTGTCGCTGGTCACGGCGCAGCACCGGGCGCGCGGCCTCTTCGTCGACCTGGGACGGCTGCAGAACCAGGCCAGGGACCTGGAGGCCGAGGGCAACCGGCTGCGCATCGATCTCGGCAAGGCCTCGCAACCTGCCGCCGTCGCAGCGGCGGCACGCGCCTTGGGGATGCGCCCGACCGATGCGAAGCAGACCGTGTTTCTGCCCGCACCGGCGGCCGGGGAACTCGTGGCCACTGCCGGCGAGGAGCGCCGGTGAGCGCGTTGTCAAGGCGCGGCGGCGGCAAGGTCGGGCCCGA
>CAYLZU010000038.1:0-12725 GCA_964388005.1 uncultured Burkholderiaceae bacterium | reverse complement strand
GTCGACGCCAGCCCAGAGCAGATCGCGCAGCTGGCGAAGCTGCTGCAGATGCCGGTGGCCGAAGTCAGGCGCCGGCTCGGCGATGACGACCGCAAGTTTGTCTACCTGCGCCGGCAGGTCGATCTCGAGGTCGCGAGGAAGATCGAGGCGCTGAAGCTGGCGGGCATTCACCAGAGCCCCGAGTTCAAGCGTCACTACCCCGAGGGTGCGGCGGTCGCGCACGTGACCGGGTTCACCAACGTCGAGGATCGCGGCCAGGAGGGCGTCGAGCTGGCGTGGGACTCCCTGCTGGCGGCCCGCGCCGGCAGCCGGCGCGTCATCAAGGACCGGCTCGGCAACGTCGTCGAGGAGGACTGGCTGCTGGCGCCGGCCGACGGCAGCGACGTTCGATTGTCGATCGACAGCCGCATTCAGTTCATCGCCTTCAGCGCCCTGCGCGGCGCGGTCGACCTGCACAAGGCCAAGGCCGGGGCGGTGGTGGTGATCGACGCCGGCAGCGGCGAAATCCTGGCGCTGGCCAACTGGCCCAGTTTCGACCCGAACCTGCGCGGCTCGTGGCCCAAGGAAGCGGTGCGCAACCGTGTCGTCACCGACACCTTCGAGCCCGGCTCGACGATGAAACCGTTCACCGTGGCGGCGGCGCTGGAATCCGGCAGGGTGACTGCCGGCAAGACCATCCAGACCGCTCCTGGAAGGCTGACCATCGGCAGCCACACCATCGGCGATGCGCATGCCTATGGTCTGCTGACCGTCGCCGAAGTCGTCGCCAAGTCCAGCAATGTCGGGACGGCAAAGATCGCGCTCGACATGCCTGCCCAGGCGCTGTGGGACATCTACACCAAGGTCGGCTTCGGGCAGGCTCCACGGGCCGCGGTCGGCAGCGTCGCCGGCCGCCTGCGCCCGGCGGCGAGCTGGCGCCCGATCGAGCAGGCGACGATCGGCTACGGCTACGGCCTGTCGGTGTCGCTGCTGCAGCTGGCGCGCGCCTACACGGTGTTCGCCCGCGACGGCGACGTGGTGCCGCTGAGCCTGCTGAAGCTCGACGCGCCGCCGCTTTCGATTCCCGTGCTTCGTCCCGAGACCGCGGCGGCGATGCGAGGCATGCTCGAAATGGCCGTCGGACCAGGCGGCACGGCGCCGCGGGCCCGCATCGACAGTTACCGCGTCGCCGGCAAGACCGGCACGGCGAGAAAGATCCGTAATGGCCGGTACGTCAGCGAGTACGTCGCTTCCTTCGCCGGCTTCGCGCCGGCATCGAACCCCAGGCTGGTCATCGCGGTGATGATCGACGAGCCCGGCACCGGCCAGTTCTACGGTGGCCAGGTTGCCGCGCCCGTGTTCGCCGAGGTCGCCGCGCGGAGCCTTCGGACCCTGCAGGTCGCCCCGGATGCGGCATCGCCGACCGTCGTCGCCCGCGGCCCGGAGCATCGACGGGAGGGCGCGCTTTGACCGGCCCGCACGCCGAGGCGGCACAGGTGCTCGGCTGGCTGCGCGCGCGCTTCGACGCCGCCGGCCGGCGCGGCGACCTGCGGCTCGACAGCCGCCAGATCATGCCGGGAGATGTCTTCGTGGCCTTGCCCGCCGCGCGCGGCGGCGATGACGGCCGCCGCTACCTGGTGGCGGCACGCGACCGCGGAGCCGTGGCCGCACTCGTCGAAGCCGACGGCTTCGACGGCGGCGACATCGGCATGCCGGTGCTGCCGGTGCAGGGCCTGCGGCAGCTGCTCGGGCAGGTCGCGGCACGGCACTACGGCCTTCCGTCGGAGTCGCTGCAGGTCGTCGGCGTGACCGGCACCAACGGCAAGACCTCGACCGCGTACTGGATCGCCCAGATGCTGTCGCGGGCCGGAAGGCGATGCGCCGTGCTCGGCACGATCGGCAGCGGTTTCCCGGACCAGGTCCTGACGGAGTCGGCCCTGACGACGCCGGACGCGATCTCGCTGCAACGTGAGGTTCTGCGGCTGCGGCAGGCCGGCGCGCGGGCATTGGCGATGGAGGTGTCGTCGATCGGCCTCGATCAGGGCCGCGTCAACGGCATGCGTTTCGATGTCGCCGTGTTCACCAACCTCACCCGCGACCACCTCGACTATCACGGCACGATGCAGGCCTACGAGGCGGCCAAGTCGCTGTTGTTCGACTGGCCGACGCTGACGGCGGCGGTGCTGAACCTCGACGATGCCGCCGGCCGGCGGCTGCTGGCGCGACTGGCCGATCGCGGCCGTGCCGGAGCCCTGCGCATCGTCGGCTATTCCGCCGGCGGCAACGATCTTCCTCCCGCCGACGGTGTCGCCTCCCTGTTGCTCGCCCGGGACCTTCGTGTCGGTTCCGACGGACTCGAGTTCACGCTCGTCGGCGGCGGACGAACGATCGAGATCCGAGTGCCGCTGGCCGGCAGCTTCAATGTCTCGAACCTGCTGGCGGTGATCGGCGCCGCGACATCGTGCGGTGTCGACCTCGACAGCGCCTGCCGCAGCGCACCGCTGCTCGCGCCGCCGCCGGGTCGCATGCAGCGGGTCGCCGGTGGCGGCGGCGACGAGCCGCTGGTGATCGTCGACTACGCTCACACGGCCGACGCGATCGAGCAGGCGCTGAAGGCGCTCCGTCCGCAGGCCGCCGCCCGCGGCGGCCGGCTATGGATCGTCTTCGGCGCCGGCGGCGACCGGGATCCGGGCAAGCGCGCGCCGATGGGCGCCGTCGCCGCACGCCTTGCCGACCATGTCGTCCTCACGTCCGACAACCCGAGAAGCGAGGATCCGGCGGCGATCGTCGCCGGCATCGCCGCTGGCGCCCGCGGCGGCGCCGAGACGACGACGATCGTCGATCGGGACCGGGCGATCGCCCATGCGGTTGCCGCCGCCGATGCGCGCGACGTGGTGCTGATCGCCGGCAAGGGCCACGAGGCGACCCAGGAGGCCGGCGGCATCAAGCGGCCGTTTTCGGATGTCGCCCATGCCCGCCAGGCACTGGCGGCGCGACGGGGAGTGACGTGCTGAGCGCCTCCGAACTTGCTGCCTGCCTTCCCGGCGCCGCACTTCGCGGCGACGGCAGGACGCGCTTCACGTCGGTGTGCAGCGACTCGCGGCAGATCCGGCCGGGCTGTCTGTTCGTGGCTCTTCGCGGCGAGCGCTTCGACGGCCACGACTTCGTCGCCGCGGCGGCGTCCTCGGGCGCCGCCGCGGCGCTGGTCGAGCGGCCGGTGGACGCGGCGCTGGCGCAGGTCGTCGTTCGCGACAGCAGGCGTGCGCTCGGCATCGCCGCGGCGGCATGGCGGTCGCGCTTCAAGCTGCCGTTGATCGTGGTCGCCGGCAGCAACGGCAAGACCACGGTGACACAGATGCTGGCCGCGATCTTGGCCCGGGCGTTCGGGCCAACGCGGCGGCTGGCGACGCGCGGCAACCTCAACAACGACATCGGCCTGCCGCTGATGCTGTTCGAGCTGACCGCCGCCCACAAGGCCGCCGTGCTCGAGCTTGGCATGAACCATACGGGCGAGATTGCCTATCTGGCGCAGCTGGCGCAGCCCACGGTGGCGCTGGTCAACAACGCGCAGCGGGAGCATCAGGAGTTCCTGCGCAGCGTCGAGGCCACCGCGCGCGAGAACGGTGCCGCGATCGCGGCCCTGCCGCCGGACGGCGTGGCGGTCTTCCCCGCCAACGACCTCTGCGCCGCCATCTGGCGCGGCATGGCCGGCACCCGCCGCGTGATCGACTTCGCCACTTCCGGCTTCGCCACCGTGACCGCCGACTACACGGTGACCGCCGACGGCGCCGAGCTCGAGATCGCCACCCCGGTCGGTCTCATCGCCGCCCGGCTCGCCGTCGGAGGTCTGCACAACGTGCACAACGCCCTGGCCGCGGCGGCGGCGGCGCTGGCGATCGACATTCCGGCCGCCGCCATCGCCTCCGGCCTGGAGGGGTTCACCGCCGTGGCCGGCCGCGGCGTCCGCGGGCCGGCCGCCGGCGGCGCGACTCTGATCGACGACAGCTACAACGCCAATCCCGACTCCGTGCGGGCGGCGGTCGACCTGCTGGCGGCGGAGGCATCGCCGCGCATCCTCGTGCTCGGCGACATGGGCGAGGTCGGCAGCCGCGGGGCCGAATATCACCGCGAGGTCGGCGCCTACGCGAAGAGCCGCGGCATCGACACGCTGCTCGCGACCGGCGAGGCGATGCGCGACGCCTGCGCCGCCTTCGGCGCCGGCGCCGAGCATTTCGCCGCCATCGAGGCGCTGATCGACCGCGCGCGGCAGCTCGCCCGGCCCGGCGCCACCCTGCTGATCAAGGGCTCGCGTTTCATGCGCATGGAGCGGGTCGTCGCCGCGCTGGCCGCGACCGCGGGAGCGCACTGACGATGCTGCTCGAGCTCACCGAGTGGCTGGCGCGAGACATCCGCGCCTTCAATGTGTTCTCCTATCTGACGCTGCGCGCGGTGCTGGCGGCGGCCACGGCGCTGGTGATCGGCCTGCTGGCCGGCCCCTCGGTGATCCGCAAGCTGACGCAGATGAGGATCGGCCAGGCGGTGCGCACCGAGGGGCCGCAGTCGCATCTGGCCAAATCGGGCACGCCGACGATGGGCGGGGCGCTGATCCTGATTGCGATCGGACTGACGACGCTGCTGTGGGCCGATCTCGCCAACCGCTTCATCTGGGTGGTGCTGCTGGTCACGCTCGGCTTCGGCTGGGTCGGCTGGGTCGACGACTACCGCAAGGTCGTGCGCCGCAACCCGAAAGGAATGGGCGCGCGCGAGAAGTTCTTCTGGCAGTCGCTGATCGGCCTGGTGGCCGCCTTCTACCTTGCCTTCGCCATTGCGGCGCCGAACACCGAGCGCCTGCTGCCGCTGATGTGGGAGTGGGCGGCGGGCGGCTTCGAACTCGACCTGCCGAGCCGCTCGGATCTGATCGTGCCGTTCTTCAAAAACTTCGCCTATCCGATGGGCGTGTTCGGCTTCGTCATCCTGTCGTATCTCGTCATCGTCGGCACCAGCAACGCAGTCAACCTCACCGACGGCCTGGACGGGCTGGCGATCCTGCCGGCGTCGATGATCGGCGCCGCGCTCGGCGTGTTCGCCTACGTGATCGGCCGCGCCGACTTCTCGCGCTACCTGCTGTTCCCGTACATCCCGGGCGCCGGCGAAGTCGTGATCGTCTGCGCCGCGATCGCCGGCGCCGGGCTCGCCTTCCTCTGGTTCAACGCCTACCCGGCGCAGGTGTTCATGGGCGACGTCGGCGCGCTCGCCCTCGGCGGCGCGCTCGGCACCATCGCCGTGATCACGCGGCAGGAGATCGTGCTGTTCATCATGGGCGGCGTATTCGTCGCCGAGACGGTATCGGTGATGCTGCAGGTCGGCTACTTCAAGCTCACCGGCGGCAAGCGCATCTTCCGCATGGCGCCGCTGCACCACCACTTCGAGCTGTCGGGGTGGAAAGAGAACCAGGTCGTCGTGCGGTTTTGGATCATCACCATCATGCTGGTGCTGGTCGGCCTGTCGACGCTGAAGATCCGATGATCGACGCAGCCGGCCAGACGGTGGTGGTGCTCGGCCTCGGCGTCTCGGGGCTGGCCATGGCGCGGGCGCTGGCCGACGGCGGTGCCGCGGTGCGCGTTGCCGACACTCGCGCCGAGCCGCCGATGCTGGCGGCGCTGCGCGCCGAACTGCCGCAGGCCGCCTTCAGCGCCGGCGAGTTCGCGCCGTCGCTGCTCGACGGGGCCTCGCTGCTGGCGGTCTCGCCGGGGCTGTCGCCGACGCACTCGGCGGCGGCGCCGCTGGTGGCGGCGGCGAGGAAGGCCGGCATCGAGGTGGTCGGCGAGATCGAGCTGTTCGCGCGCGCGCTGGCGAAGCTGAAGGCCGAGCGCGGCCATGCGCCGCGCGTGGTCGGCGTCACCGGCACCAACGGCAAGACCACCACGGCGCGGCTCGCCGGCCTGCTGATCGAAAGCACCGGCCGCAGCGTGGCGGTGGCCGGCAACATTTCACCGACCGCGCTCGACACGTTGCGCGAGCGGCTGCGCGCGGACCGGCTGCCCGACACCTGGGTGCTGGAGCTGTCGAGCTTCCAGCTGGCCACCACCCGTTCGCTCGCCTGCGATGCCGCGGCGGTGCTCAACGTGACCCAGGACCACCTCGACTGGCACGGCAGCTTCGAGGCCTACGCCAGGGCCAAGGCGCGCATCTTCGGCCCGCGCACGGTGCAGGTGCTCAACCGCGACGATCCGGTCGCGATGGCGATGGCGAAGAAGGGCGCGCCCGTGATCACCTTCCGCCTGCAGCCGCCGGCGCAGGCCGACGAATACGGCCTCGTCAGCGACGGCGGCATCACCTGGCTGGCTTATGCCGAGGACCTCGCCCACGGTCATCGCCGCCGCCGCGTCGAGGCCGAGGCGGCGGCCGAGGCGGAGCCGCTGTTCGTGCATCGACTGATGCCGGCCGCCGCGCTTGCCATCCGTGGCCGCCACAACGCCGGCAACGCCCTCGCCGCGCTCGCCCTGGCGCGCGCGATCGGCTGCCCGCTGGCGCCGATGCTGCACGCGCTGCGCAGCTACCGCGGCGAGCCGCATCGCGTGCAGTGGATCGCCACCGCCGGCGGCGTGCAGTACTACGACGACAGCAAGGGCACCAACGTCGGCGCCACGGTGGCCGCGCTCGACGGGCTGGCGGCCGAGGGGCTGCGGCTGGTGGTGATCCTCGGCGGCGACGGCAAGGGGCAGGACTTCTCGCCCCTGGTCGCGCCACTGGCGCGCGCGGCGCGCGCCGTGGTGCTGATCGGGCGCGACGCGGGGCGGATCGAACAGGCGATCGGCGCCGCGCCGTATCCGCTGCTGCGCGCCGACTCGCTGCCGCAGGCGGTCGACATCGCCGCCGCGCAGGCGCGCGAGGGCGACGCGGTGCTGCTGTCGCCGGCCTGCGCCAGCCTCGACATGTTTCGCGACTACGTGCAGCGCGCCGAGGTGTTCGCACAGGCGGTCCGCGAACTGGCGCTGCGCGAGGGCCAGCCGTGCTGAGCGACCTGCGGCGCCGGTTCGCCGGCCGGCGCGACGCGCTGCCGCTGCGCAGCGGCGGCGGCCTGCTGGCGCTGCGGGGCCCGGCATCGCTGCGCGCCGCGGGCGTCGATCGCGAGCGCATCGATGCGCCGCTGGTCATGGTCGCCGCGGCGCTGGTGCTGCTGGGCGTGGTGATGGTCTATTCGGCGTCGATCACGCTCGCCGACTCGCCGCGGTACAAGGTGACGCCGACGCACTTCCTGGTGCGGCATCTGTTCGCGATCGCGGTGGCGATGGCCTTCGCCGCGGCCGCGTTCGCGGTGCCGCTGGCGCGCTGGCAGAAGCTGGCACCGGCGACCTTCGGCATCGCCTTCGTGCTGCTGGTCGTGGTTTTGCTGCCGGGTGTGGGCACCGGCGCGCTCGGCGCCAGGCGCTGGATCCCGCTCGGGGTCTTCAACCTGCAACCGTCCGAACTGATGAAGATCGCCTGCGTGCTCTACGCGGCCAGCTTCACCGTCCGCAAGCAGGACGTCATGCACAGCCTGAAGCGCGGCTTCCTGCCGATCGGCCTGGTGATGCTCGCCGTGGGCGGGCTGCTCCAGCTGCAGCCAGATCTCGGTGCGTTCCTGGTCATCGTCTCCATCGCCATGGGCATCCTGTTCCTCGGCGGACTCAATGGACGGCTGTTCGCCGCCATCAGCGTGCTGCTGGCCGCGGGCCTGGCGGCGATCGTGTGGCTGATGCCTTACCGGCGCGAGCGCATCTTCGCCTACCTCGACCCGTGGTCGGCCGAGCACGTGCTGAACAAGGGCTACCAGCTCACGCATTCGCTGATCGCCTTCGGCCGCGGCGAGCTGTTCGGCGTCGGCCTCGGCGGCAGTGTGGAGAAGCTGCACTACCTGACCGAGGCGCACACCGACTTCATCCTCGCCGTGATCGCCGAGGAACTCGGCCTGATGGCGGTGCTGGCGGTGGTCGTCGCCTTCTACTGGCTGACCAGGCGCGCCTTCGAGATCGGCCGTCAGGCGGTGGCGCTGGACCGCACCTTCGCCGGCCTGGTGGCGCAGGGCATCGGCATCTGGTTCGGCGTGCAGTCGTTCATCAACATCGGCGTCGCCAGCGGCCTGCTGCCGACCAAGGGCCTGACGCTGCCGCTGGTGAGCTACGGCGGCTCGGCGATGCTCGCGAACATCGTTGCCATCGGCCTGCTGCTGCGGGTGGACCTGGAGAACCGGGTGCTGATGCGGGGCGGTCGCGCATGACGCACCTGGTCGTGGTCGCCGCTGGTACCGGTGGGCACGTGATGCCGGGGCTGGCCGTGGCCGATGCGCTGCGCCGTCGCGGCTGGACGGTGTCGTGGCTCGGCACGCGAGCCGGCATGGAGCGCAAGCTGGTCGAACCGCATGGCATCGACTTCGATGCCATCGACTTCTCCAGCCTGCGCGGCAAGGGACTGGGCACGCTGCTGCTGGGCGGCTTCCGCCTGCTGCGTGCGATGTGGCAGAGCCGCGCCGCGCTGCGCGCCCGCCGGCCCTCGGTGGTGTTCTCCACCGGCGGCTACGTCGCCGTGCCGGCCGGGCTGGCGGCGGCGACCGTGAACGCGCCGCTGGCGCTGCTTAACGCCGACGCGGCGCCGCTGCTGTCGACCAGGATGCTGCGGTCACTCGCCTCGGCCGTGTTCTGCGGGTTCGACGGCGCGGCGGCAAGGCTCGCCGGCGAGCGCGGGCTGGTCACCGGCAACCCGGTGCGCGAACAGATCGCCGCGCTGCCGCCGCCGGCGCAGCGCTACGCCGCGCGCAGCGGGCCGCTCGATCTGCTGGTGGTCGGCGGCAGTCTGGGCGCGCGCGTGCTCAACGAGGCGCTGCCCGCCGCGCTGGCGCTGCTGCCGGAGGCTTCGCGGCCGCGCGTCGTGCATCAGTGCGGCGCCGAGCACGAGGCGGCCACGCGGGCGGCCTATGCGCGGGCCGGGGTGGACGCCGAGGTGATGTCGTTCATCGACGACATGGCGCGGCGCTACACCGAAGCCGATGTCGTGATCTGCCGCGCCGGCGCGATCACCGTCACCGAACTGGCGGTGGCCGGCGTGGCCTCGGTCCTGGTGCCGCTGGTGGTGTCGACCACCGCGCACCAGCGCACCAACGCCGAATTCATGGCCACGCACGGCGCCGCGATCCATCTTCCGCAGGAGAAGCTTTCGCCGGCGCGACTGGCGCGGCTGCTCGGCGACCTTTCCCGCCAGCGGTTGGCGCAGATGGCCGTCCAGGCACGCGCGCTTGGCCGGCCGCGGGCAACCGAGGTGGTCGCCGACGCGATCGAACACATTGCCCGCGAGGCGGCCAGATGAGGCACGCCGTGCGCCAGATCCACTTTGTCGGCATCGGCGGCGCCGGCATGAGCGGCATCGCCGAGGTGCTGCTGAACCTCGGCTATTCGATCACCGGTTCGGATGTCGCCGAAGGCAGCACGACGCGCCGGCTGGCGCGCCTCGGCGCGAAGGTCTGGATCGGACATGCCCCGCAGCACATCGAGGGCGCCGACGCGGTGGTCGTCTCCAGCGCCGTGCGCGGCGACAACCCGGAGGTGATCGCCGCCCGCAGCCGGCGCATCCCGGTGGTGCCGCGGGCGGTGATGCTGGCCGAGCTGATGCGGCTGAAGCAGGGCATCGCCATCGCCGGCACGCACGGCAAGACGACCACCACCAGCCTGGTGGCGAGCGTGCTCGCCGCCGCTGGGCTGGACCCGACCTTCGTCATCGGCGGCAGGCTGAACTCCGCCGGCAGCCATGCGCGGCTCGGCAGCGGCGAATACATCGTCGTCGAGGCCGACGAGTCGGACGCCAGCTTCCTCAACCTGCTGCCGGTGATGGCCGTGGTCACCAACATCGACAACGATCACATGGAGACCTACGGCCACGATTTCGCGCGCCTGAAGCAGGCGTTCGTCGACTTCCTGTCGCGGCTGCCGTTCTACGGCCACGCCGTGCTGTGCATCGACGACCGCCACGTGCGCGAGATCCTGCCCTTTGTGTCGAAGCCGGTGCTGACCTACGGCTTCGCCGCCGACGCGCAGGTGCGCGCCGCCGAGGCCGCGGCCGAGGGCACGCAGATGCGCTTCACGGCGCGGCGCGAGGGCAGCCCGCCGCTCACCGTGCGCCTGAACCTGCCGGGCCTGCACAACGTGGCCAACGCGCTGGCGGCGATCGCGGTGGCGACCGAACTCGGCGTGGCCGACGAAGCGATCCTGCGGGGGCTGGAGAGCTTCACCGGCGTCGGCCGCCGCTTCGCTCGTCACGGCGAAGTGACGATCGAGGGCGGCGGCTTCACGCTGATCGACGACTACGGCCACCACCCGGTCGAGGTCGAAGCGACGCTCGCCGCCGTCCGCGGCGCCTATCCGGGGCGGCGCCTGGTGCTCGCCTTCCAGCCGCACCGCTACACGCGGACGCGCGACTGCTTCGAGGACTTCGTCCGCGTGCTCGGCACTGCCGATGCGCTGCTGCTGGCCGAGGTCTATCCGGCCGGCGAGGCGCCGATCGTCGCCGCCGACGGCCGCGCGCTCGCCCGTGCGCTGCGCGTTGCCGGCAGGGTCGAGCCGATCTTCGTCGAGGACATCGCGGCGATGCCGCAGGCGATCCTCGAAACGGCACGACCCGGCGACGTGGTGATCACGATGGGCGCCGGCTCGATCGGGCAGGTGCCCGGCAAGCTGGCGCCGCAGGAGGGGGCGGAATGACGCGTCCCGTCTACGACCCGAAGTCGTTCGGCAAGGTCGGCGTGCTGTTCGGCGGCCGCAGCGCCGAACGCGAGGTCTCGATCATGTCCGGCACCGGGGTGCTCGAAGCCCTGCGAAGCCGCGGCGTCGATGCGCACGCCTTCGATCCGGGCACGCAGCGGCTTGCCGAACTCGAAGCGGCGAAGTTCGACCGCGCCTTCATCGCGCTGCACGGCCGCTTCGGCGAGGACGGCACGATCCAGGGCGTGCTGGAGACGCTGCGCGTGCCCTACACCGGCAGCGGCGTGCAGGCCTCGAGCATCGCCATCGACAAGCTGACCACCAAGAAGCTGTGGGCGGCCGACGAGATCCCGACGCCGGCATGGCGCGAACTGCACGCGCACACCGACTTCCGCCAGATCGTCGCCGAGCTGGGCGATCTTCTGATCGTCAAGCCGGTGCGCGAAGGCTCGACCATCGGCATCACCAAGGTCACCACGCACGACCGCAACGAACTTGCCGCCGCCTACGAGACGGCGCTCGCCCACGACGACGTCGTCATCGCCGAGGAGCTGATCGTCGGCCGCGAACTGACCTGCGCCGTCCTTGGACAGGGACCGACGGCGCGGGCGCTGCCGCTGATCGAGATCCGCGCCCCGGGCGGCGACTACGACTACCAGAGCAAATACTTCAGCGACGAGACGCAGTACCTGTGCCCGGCGCCGATCGCGGACTGGCTGGCAAGCGACATCCAGCAGTTGTGCCTGCGCGCCTACAACCTGCTTGGCGCCCGCGGCTGGGGCCGCGTCGACGTGATGCTGCATTCCGACCCGCGCGGCGACCGGCCCTACCTGCTGGAGCTGAACACCTCCCCCGGCATGACCTCGCACTCGCTGGTGCCGATTGCGGCGCGCGCCGAGGGCATGGACTACGCCGACCTGGTGCTGGAGATCCTCGCCCATGCGGCGCTGGGGGTGCGGGAATGAAGCCGCGCGAGCCGGCGCCGCTGGTCAGCACGCGCCTGATGCAGCGTGCCGCCCTGTCCGCCTTCGCCGCCGCGGTCGCGCTGCTGCTTGCCGGCGCCGCAGGCTGGTTGATCCAGCGGCCGTGGTTCGACCTGCGCCGGATCGAACTGGGCGCCGCCGACGGGCAGGCGCTGCGCCATGTGAATGCCAACATCGTGCGCACGGCGACGCTTGGTCGCCTGTCCGGAAACTTCTTCACCCTGAACCTCGACGAAGCGCGCCGCGTCTACGAGTCGGTGCCCTGGGTGGCGACGGTTTCGTTGCGCCGCGCCTGGCCCGACCGCCTGCTGGTCACGCTGACCGAGCACCGCGCCATCGCGATCTGGGACGACGGCCGCCTGCTGTCCGACGCCGGCCAGATCTTCACCGCCAACGTTGCCGAGGCCGAGCTCGACGGCGAACTGCCACGGGTGGAGGCGCCGGCGCGCTTCGCGGTCGACGTTGCCCGCCGCCTGCCGCGACTGGCGGCACAGGTCGCGCTGCTCGGCTCGACCCTGGAGACGGTCGAGGTCTCCGAGCGCGCCAGCTGGACGCTGCGCACCGCCGGCGGACCGCTGATGGAGCTCGGCCGCGACGACCCGGCGGGGCGACTGGACGAGCGGCTGGCGCTGATCGCCAGCTACTACCCGGTGGTGACGGCGCATCTCGGCGCCGCGCCGCTGCGCATCGATGCGCGCTACCCGCAGGCTTTCGCGGTCGCCGCTGCTTCCGGCAAGAAACCATGAAGAGTGACATCAAGGACATCATCGTCGGCCTCGACGTCGGCACCTCGAAGGTGGCGGTGGCGGTGGCCGAGTTCGATCCCGAAGGCCCGTTCAGGGTGATCGGGCTCGGCCAGTCGGCCTCCGAGGGACTGCGCCGCGGCGTGGTCGTGAACATCGAGGCCACCGTGCAGTCGATCCGCCGTGCCCTCGAGGAAGCCGAGCTGATGGCCGGCTGCCGCATCGGCGAGGTCTATACCGGCATCGCCGGCAGCCACATCCGCAGCGTCAATTCGAGCGGCATGGTGGCG
>CAYLZU010000037.1:3944-16760 GCA_964388005.1 uncultured Burkholderiaceae bacterium | reverse complement strand
CTGCCAAAGCGGCGAGAGCGCGAAGCCGCGCCGCTGCCACAGTGCGCCGAGTCCGAGGCCCAAGAGGACCGCGGCGATCCAGGGGAACAGCGGCACGTAGTCCTCGGTGCGCGGCTTCACCGTGACGAAGCCGAGCAGGTGCGCCGGGAAGTCGTTGAAGGCCGGATCGCGCAGCAGCAGCCAGGCGGCGAACGCGGCGGCAGCGAGCAGAAAGTTGAACTCCCGCAGCGGTGCCAGCAGCCGCGCGAGGATCAGCGCCACGGCGATGAAGTGCAGGATGCCGATGTAGATGAAGCGCGGCCCGAACATCAGCCAACTCCCCGCCGACACCAGAGCTGCCGCCGCAGCGACCTGCGCCCAGCGCCACCAGAAGTCCCGCCAGCCGGGCTTTCTGGCCAGCCGCAGCACCAGGCTCACGCCCACCAGCAGCAGGAACTGCGACACGATCATCGTGCGCCAGCCGACCCACGGCTGGTCGCGCGTCATCGCCAGCTTCAGCCAGCCGAAGTAATTCAGGTCGTAGATGAAGTGGTAGACGATCATCTGCGCCACGGCAAAGCCGCGCAGCGCATCGACCAGCGGCAGGCGAGGGGAGGGCGCGGTGCTCATCTTCGACGCGATCCTAGCCGCCCGATCGGCGCGCCACCTAAACTCCCCTCACCCGTCGCCCCGCCCCGGTCTCCCCGGCGCAGCGTGCCCCGGCAGGCCTTAGGCCGGGGGCCGGGGCCCAATTTCAATGCGACGAAAATTGGCTCCCGGCCTGCGCCGGGACGACATCTCCAACCCGGCCGATCACATGCCCCGCTCCTGGTCCCGCAACGCCGTCCGCATCATCGAAGCCGACTTCAACCGCAGCGCCGACACGCACCTGATCCCGCTGCGGCTGCCGGCGCTGCCCGGCATCCACGTCTACCTGAAGGACGAATCGAGCCACCCCACGGGGAGCCTGAAGCACCGGCTGGCGCGGTCGCTGTTCCTGTACGCACTCGCCAACGGCTGGATCAACGAGGGGACGACGATCGTCGAGGCCTCCAGCGGCTCCACGGCAGTCTCCGAGGCCTACTTCGCGCGCCTGCTCGGCCTGCCGTTCGTGGCCGTGATGCCGCGCGCCACCTCGCCGGAGAAGATCGCCGCCATCGAGTTCGAAGGCGGGCGCTGCCACTTCGTCGACGGCGCGGCGGAGATCTACACCGCCGCCGCGCAACTGGCCCAGGCCAGCGGCGGCCATTACATGGACCAGTTCACCTACGCCGAGCGCGCCACCGACTGGCGCGGCAACAACAACATCGCCGAATCGGTGTTCGCGCAGATGGCGCGCGAGCCTTACCCCGAGCCGCGCTACATCGTCTGCGCCGCCGGCACCGGCGGCACGCCGGCCACCTTCAGCCGCTACGTGCGCTACCGCTGCCACGACACCGAGGTGGTGGTCGCCGACCCGGAGGATTCCGTCTTCTTCGACTACTACGCCAGCGGCGATCGCAGCCTCACGTGCGGGCGTGCTTCGCGCATCGAGGGCATCGGCCGCCCGCGCGTCGAGGCCAGCTTCATCCGCGAATCGATCGACGCCATGGTCAAGGTGCCGGATGCGGCCTCGATCGCCGCCATCCACTGGCTGCACAAGCGCATCGGCCGCCGCGCCGGCGGCTCCACCGGCACCATCCTGTACGGCGCCGCGCCGCTGCTGCAGCGGATGGCGCAGGCGGGCGAGCAGGGATCAGTTGTGCTGGTGATGTGCGACGGCGGCGAGCGCTACGCGCACAGCTACTACGACGATGGCTGGCTGCGGGCCAACGGGCTCGACCCGGCAGCCTGCCTGCCGCGGATCGAGGCGTTTTTCGGTCGCGGCGAGCCGCAGCAGTGGGACGTGAGGGAGTGCCGGCGCTAGCCGGTCAGTGCAACGTCGGCAGCGCGTCGAGCGGGCTCGGCAGTCCGGCCGCGGAGGATTTCAGCACGTGCGTGTCGATCATCGTCGTGCTGACGTCCAGGCCCGGCTGGCCCGACGTGATCTTCGCGATGCATGACGGTGAGGAGATCGGACCGCGCATGCTCGCGCGAATCGCCAAACTCACGGGCCTGACGCTCGACGACCTGTGACGGCGATGAAATTCCATTCAACCGTGCCGTGGTAACCGACGCGCGCAAGGGCGGCGCGCGGTGCAAGGCAAACGTTGGGCCTACCGAGATTGCGCCGTGCGCTCGCCGCAGAGATAATCCGCGCTTATCGGAGGTACGCCATGCGAAATTTCTCGGCGGTAATTGAACGCGACCCAGATACGGGTCTTTTCGTGGGATTCGTTCCGGGATTTCCGGGCGCCCACTCGCAGGGCGCAACACTTGACGAGCTCAACGCCAATCTGCGAGAAGTCATCGCCATGCTATTGGAGGATGGCGAACCCGTTCTCGAATCAGAGTTTGTCGGTGTGCAGAACGTCGCGGTCGCGTGATACGTGGGAAACCTCCCGGTACTGAAACCCGCTGAAGTTGTCACCATCTTGCGCAAGTTGGGATTCGTCGAGGTGCGGCAGCGTGGATCACACAAGCAGTTTCGCGATAGTTCCGGGCGTTGCACTACTGTTCCATTTCATTCAGGCCGTGACATCGCACCGACTCTGCTGCGCCAGATCGCAAAGGACGTTGGCCTTACCATTTCAGAGCTTCTCGAGCAGCGGTAGGCCCAACCCGGCGTTCGAGCGGACGTGCCGGTACGTGGCTTCTACTTGGCGATCGTCAGCGCGGCGCGCCGCTCAACTTGCACGTTGGCTCTCGGAGGCGGAAAGATGGGCACAGATTGGCGCATTGCGTTCGTGGCGGTGCTCGCGATTGGCGGCGGCGCGGTCGCATCCAATTGCGCTGACGCGCAGGCTGCCGCGCACGGCGCTGAAGCGAGCGCACCGAAAGGGTTGCTTGACCAGATCGGCACGCTGGAGGAGCGGTCCTATGCCGCATGGAAGGCGGGTGACACGAAATTCTGGTCCGCGTTCCTGTCCGACAAGTTCGTGGGCTGGGGTCCGTCCGGCCGGCTCGACAAGCGGGCGGCGATAGCAGTTCTGGCCGGTGCGGGCTGCCGGATCGAAAGCTATCGCCTGACAGACAAGCAGGTCACTGCATTGACCGCGAACGCGGCGCTCCTGACGCACCGGACCGAGGTCAACGGCGTCTGCAACGGCAAGCCGCTGACGCCCGCGGCCTACACGGCCACGGCTTATGTCCGCGAGGCCGGGCAGTGGAAAGCGGCCTTCCGCACCCGGTCGGCGATCGTCGATCCGATGAAGGCGACCAGACCCGCTGCAAGTGACCTGTGGACCGGCGGCCCGACGCGTACCGATGCCGCCACGCGGGCCTTGCTCGCGCGCGAACAGGCGATGGTGAGCGCCTGGAAAGACCGCGACGCCGGACGCATGGACAAGTTCTTCGGTCCGGAGATCCAGTTCGTGGATATCTTCGGCAATCACATCGCTACGCGCGCCCAGGCGCTGAAGGCCTGGTCCGGCGAAGGCTGCGATGTGAAGGGCTTCAGCTTCAGCGGCGCCAAGGCGACGATGTTCGCGCCGGATTTCGGCGTGCTGACCTATCGTGCCGTCTACGATGCCAAGTGCTTCGGGCAGGACGTGTGGCCGATCTGGGCAACGGCCTTCTACGTCAGGCGCGGTGACGCCTGGATGTGGTCCTCCGGCATCAACGTCCTGGCGGGGGCGGGAGCGGACTGAGAAGCGAATCGGCCGGAAGAGGCCGTCGCAGTGATTCAAGTCCGCTGCGCCCGGCAGACTTGTGGTCTCAGCCCCATCTTTGCCACGCAAGGCGTTCATGGCAGAGTTGATCAGCGTCGCGGGCAATTCGAGTAGCAGTTCTGACAAGTTGGTGAAGATCCAGTTGCTCGATCGTCGACGATCCCTGGGCGTCGCACAAACCACCCGAGGCACGCGCATGTGTCGGAACATCAGAACCCTGTTCAACTTCGATCCGCCGGCGACCGGGCGCGAGATCCGCGACGCATCGATTCAGTTCGTCCGCAAGCTCAGCGGCTTCAATGTCCCGAGCCAGGCGAACAAGGAGGCGTTCGATCGCGCGGTCGAAGAAGTCGCGGGTTCCGCCCGAACGCTGATCGCCTCGCTCGTCACCGCTGCCCAGCCGCGCAACCGCGAGGTCGAGGCTGCCAAGGCCCGCGAGCGGTCCCTTGTTCGCTTCGCGCCGAAGGCCGGTTAGAGGTCCGTCTGTGAGTGGTCCGGTGCGCCTCGAGCGCTCGATCCGCAGCGCGCGGCGCGGGAGACCGCCTGCGATGGATTCACTCGATGGACTGCCGAACCTTGGGCCGAAGTCCACGGTGATGCTGCATCGAGCAGGAATCACGACGGTTGCGCAATTGCGCAAGCTGGGCGCCGTCGCCGCGTTCAGCAAGGTTCGGCGTTCAGGGGCCAAGGCCAGCCTCAACCTGCTCTGGGCGCTCGAAGGTGCGCTTGCAGGGCTGCCGTGGGAGGCGGTTGCCAAGGAACATCGGACAAGTCTGCTGCTGGCCCTGGAGCAACACGAAAGGGGCGACGCCTGACCGCCCTCGAGGAACACCTGGAAGCAGTGCGCATCGGCTGCTGGCGGGCACCGTCGGCCGATGCCGTGCGGCAACTCCTGCCCAGGTGCCGATCGAGCGGACAGCCGGGCAGACCGCGAACGGACATGGGGAGTGGGGGTAGCCGGTTGCCATCTTCAAGCCTGTTCTCGCCTGGTTAGCCCAAGCTGAACCGAAAGGAATCCACCATGCATCTCGAAGGCTCCTGCCACTGCGGCCAGATCAGGTTCTCGCTCGAAGCGGCCGAGCCTGTGCCTTTCATGCGCTGCTACTGCTCGATTTGCCGCAAGACCGCCGGGACCGGCGGCTACGCTATCAATCTCGGCGGCGCGGCGCGCAGCATGAAGGTCACCGGCAAGCGCGCCCTGCGCATCTACCGTGCGCGCCTGCCGGACGAGAGCGGCACCGGCACCCACGAAAGCAGCGCGCGGCGGTACTTCTGCGGCCGCTGCGGCACCGCGCTCTGGATCTGGGATCCGACCTGGCCTGAACTCGTGCACCCGCACGCCGGCGCGATCGACACGCCGCTGCCGGAGCCGCCGGAGAACGTGCACTGCCTGGTCGACTCGAAGGCGCCCTGGGTGCGGATCGAGGGCCGGCCCGGCGATCCGCGCTTCGGGCACTATCCCGACATGTCGCTGGCGCAATGGCATCAGAGCAAGGGGCTGGCCTCGCTGCCGGCGGCGGGCGGGACGCAGGACGGCGGCTGAAGCCGGCCCGCCCCGGGCTGCCGACCGGGTGCAGAGAGTTCCCGCGGACGCGCCCTGTCGCCCGTCCTCGCCGGTCTTTCTAGGGCTTCACGGTCCGCACATGGCCAGCGGCGGAGCGCTTGAAGACGCGCCAGCGGCAACGTTGTAAAGGGGGGCCAGCAATCCAGGGAACACTGGGCGAAGGTCCAGGCAACGTTGTCGGCCCACGGGGAAGTCCCTTGCGTTCGGCGCGGCTCGCACGCAGCATTGGCGATGGCGGGCCTGCATACCCGATGACGCACAACCGAAGCGAGGAGAGCCCTGATGACAGTCGACCCGGAATCTGTGCGCGCGATGGTTGCGGCTTACACGGCGGCCTGGAACTCCGGCTCACCGGAAGCGGTCGCATGCTTCTATGCCCCTGACGGGCAAATCGTCATCAATCGCGGTGAGCCTTGGGTCGGTCGCAAGGGCATCGGCCAGATGGCCGCCGGCTTCTTTGCCGACGTCCCGGATCTCGAACTGGTGTGCGACGCCGTGCGATGCGCCGGCGATCATGTCGCCTACTTCTGGACCTTCACCGGGACCCATGCCGCGACGAAGAATCCGCTCCGGGTTTCCGGATGGGAAGAGTGGGATCTCGATGTCGACCTCAAAGTCGTCGAATCGCGGGGGTGGTTCGACGCCGCTGACTACGAGCGTCAGACCGCCGCCCGTTAGCGGCACGGCGCTCCGCCTGTGATGACGTCGAGCCTTTCGATCTCGAAACGGACCCGGCGGAAATGACAAGGGCCTCATTCGTTAGCCGGAATCGGCCCCTCGGCTGAGGCGACCCGCCATGGCAAGGGTCGCTCCACTGCCGGTCGCGCCCGATGCAAGTGACAAGTCCTCTTCAACCGTTTCGAGGATTGCGGCAATGGCCAAGGCCTACTGGATCGCTGCTTACCGTTCCGTCAGGGATCCCGACGCGCTCGCCGCGTACGCGAAGGTAGGTGGCCCGGCGCTGCAGAAGGCCGGCGGCCGCGTGCTCGCCCGCGGCCTGCCGGCGCAGGTGTATGACGGCAGGCTGAAGGAGCGCACGGTGCTGATCGAGTTCGACAGCGTCGAGCAGGCCGTCGCCGCGCACGACAGCGCCGCGTATCAGGAAGCGCTGCGTGCGCTCGGCAACGCAGTCGACAGGGACCTGCGCATCGTCGAGGCCGCCGGTTGAACCGCGGGCTGCCGATGTCCAACCCGTGGCCCGGGCCACGCCGATCGAGCGGGAGGAACAATGGCTGACGATCCGATGTATCACGACGGGATGCGCAGGCTCCAGGACCTGCGCGAGACGCGGCCGATCGCCGACCGCCTGGAGCAGGTCACCGTCCGCACCGCATTCACCGACGAGGACCGCGCCTTCATCGAGCGTTGCCCGATGTTCTTCATCGCGACGGCGGACGCCCGTGGCCAGCCCGACTGCTCCTACAAGGGCGGCATGCCCGGCTTCGTGCGCGTGCTGGACGAGCGCAGCCTGGCGATTCCGGACTACGACGGCAACGGCATGTACCGCAGCTGGGGCAACGTGCTCGTCAACCCGCAGGTGGGGCTGCTGTTCCTGGACTTCGAGCGGCCGAGGCGGCTGCGCGTGAACGGCCGGGCGACGGTGAGCGAAGACGACCCGCTGCTTGCCGAGTTTCCCGGCGCCGTGTTCATCGTTCGCGTCACGGCGGCGAAGATCTTCCCCAACTGCCCGCGCTACATCCACCGGATGCAGCTCGTCGAGCACTCCGCCTACGCGCCGCGCCCCGAGTACACGCCGCCGGTGCCGGCCTGGAAGACCTTCGACGTCTTTCGCGATGCGCTGCCGGCGCGCGACCGCGACGAACCTGCTTGACGGCTGGTGGCGTTGTTCCAGCCGCGTGAGGATCAGCGGCCGACGTTGGACTGGTAGGAGCACCCCATGGAACCCCTGCGCCGGACCGCGCCCGAATTGCTGGCCGTCGAAGCCGAACTGGCCGCGCTCGAACCGATCTTCCATCACCCGGAGCTCGGCACGACGCGCGCGCACTACGAGGCCATGACCGACGCGGAGTTCTGGGAGGTCGGCGCCTCCGGCGGGCGATACAGCCGCGAGTACGTCATCGGCACGCTGATCGATCGCTACTCGCGGCCCTATGAAGAACGCTGGACCAAGGACGATTTCTGCTGCCAGCGGCTGGCCGCCGATCTTTACCTGCTCACCTACACCCTGACCGAGGGCCCGCGCGTCACGCGCCGCGCCACGCTGTGGCGGCGGGCGCCGGACGGCTGGAAAATCGTCTACCACCAGGGAACGGTGGTGGAGCAGCCGACCCCGGCATCCTGAGGAGGAGCAACCACCATGGACAAGAGCCCGCCGCCGCCAGGCAAGACGCCGTCGCAGCTGATCGACGCGAGGATCGAGGCGCTGGGCGACTGGCGCGGCGGGATGCTCGCCCGCCTGCGGGCGCTGATCCGGGAAGCCGATGCCGAAGTCGTCGAGGAATGGAAGTGGGGCGGCCCGGTGTGGGCGCACGACGGTGTCATCTGCACCGGCGAGACCTACAAGGCGGTGGTGAAGCTCACCTTCGCCAGGGGCGCGTCGCTGAAGGATCCGGCACGGCTCTTCAACTCCAGCCTCGAAGGCAAGGTGCGGCGGGCGATCGACTTCCGCGAGGGCGGGGCGGTCGACGAGCGCGCCTTCAAGGCGCTGATCAGGGCGGCGGCGGCAGCCAACACCGCGGCTGCGAAGGCGAAGCGCACGAAGCAAGCCTGAGTTCCTCGGCCGCGGCGGCGGACGCGGTCCCTGCGTCGGCGCTGCCCTTGCTGCTCGTCATGTTCCCGCTGAACGCACGGGCGAGAATGCAGTGCGGCTTCGCGCACTGACAACCCGTCCTGCAACGAAAGGAATCCCATGAAAGTCATCATCGTCGGCGGCGTGGCCGGCGGCGCATCCTGCGCCGCTCGGCTGCGGCGGCTGGACGAGCGCGCGCAGATCATCCTGGTCGAGCGCGGCCCCTACGTTTCCTATGCGAACTGCGGCTTGCCCTACCACGTCGGCGGCGTGATCGAGGAGGAGTCGAGCCTGCTGGTGTCGAGCCCGGAGGCGCTCCGGAGCGTCTTCGACATCGACTGCCGCACCGGCTGCGAGGCCGTCGCCATCGCGCCGGAGCGCAAGACAGTCGACCTGCGCGACGTCGCCACCGGCCGGGTCACGACCGAGTCCTACGACGCGCTGGTCCTGGCGCCCGGCGCACGGTCGATCCGGCCGCCGCTGCCTGGCATCGACCTGCCGGGCATCTTCGAACTGCGGACCGTGCCCGATGCGCGCGCGATCCGCCAGTGGCTGGAGAGGGGCACCACCTGGCTGGCCGGGCTGCACCGGTACTCGGGCTTCCAGTCGGTGCGGCCCAGGCCGCGCGCGGTGATCATCGGCGGCGGCTTCATCGGGCTCGAGGCGGCCGAGAACCTGGTCCACCGGGGTTGCGACGTCACCGTCGTCGAGCTCGGCCCGCAGGTCCTCGCGCCGCTCGACCTCGACATGGCGCGCATCGTCGAGGAGCACCTGCAGCGCCACGACGTGAAACTGGTGCTCGACGACGGCGTGGCCGGCTTCACGCAGGGGGCCAACGGATCGCTCGACGTGTCGACCCGGTCCGGCCAGGTGCTGCCGGCGGACGTCGTCATCCTCGCACTCGGGGTGCGCCCGGACACGAGCCTGGCGAAGGCCGCCGGCCTGCAGATCGGCGAGCGCGGCGGCATCCGCGTCGACGAGCAGATGCGCACGAGCCAGCCGGACATCTACGCCGTGGGCGATGCGATCGAAGTCCGGGACGTTGTCACCGGCGAATGGAGCCTCGTGGCGCTGGCCGGGCCGGCCAACCGGCAGGGCCGCATCGCCGCCGATGCGATCGCCGGCCGCGACTCGCGCTTCCGCGGCAGCCAGGGCACGTCGATCATCGGGCTCTTCGGCGCCGCGGCGGCGTGGACCGGCACCAACGAGAAGACGCTGCGGCGGCGCGGCGACACCGATTACGAGAAGGTCTACCTGTACCCGAACTCGCACGCCGGCTACTACCCCGGCGCCAAGCCGCTGGCGATGAAGATCGTCTTCCGCAAGTCGGACGGGCGCCTGCTCGGCGCGCAGGCGCTCGGCGAGGACGGCGTCGACAAGCGGATCAGCGCGCTGGCGATGGCCCTGCAAATGGGCGCCACGATCTACGACCTCGAGGAAGCGGAGCTGTGCTACGCGCCGCAGTTCGGCAGTGCCAAGGACCCGGTGAACTTCGCCGGCATGGTCGCCGCCGACGTCCTGCGCGGCGACATGCCGATCCGTCACTGGGGCGCCACTGATGGCGCGCTGCTGCTCGACGTGCGCGAGCCGCTCGAGCTGGCCGTGGAGAGCGTCACGGGCGCGGTGAACATCCCGCTCGGCCAGTTGCGGGCGCGCCTGGGCGAGCTGCCGAAGGACCGCGAGATCCAGGTGATCTGCCGGTCCGGCGGCCGCGCCTACTACGCGGCGCGGATCCTGCTGCAGAACGGTTTCGATGCCAGCATCCTTTCCGGCGGCATGCTGGCGCGCTTTCACACGCAACTGCTGATGGCCTGAACGCCTGCGGCTGCGGGTCGACGCGGCAGACGGCCCGACGACGATCGCCCCGAGGCTATCCTCAGCTCGTGGCGTACTTCTTCGGCACCTTCGCCATCCTGATCGAGTGGCCCCGGTACGTGCGCGGCGTGTCCGGCAGGGCGGCCGACGCCCGGCATGGCGCTCGCCGCCGGCGGCGCGTGTGAGGCGATGGCGCGAATTCGGCCTGGATGCCGGCAGTGGTGTTCGAGGCGCGGTCGGCATGGCGACCGACCCTGGCAGAGGTGGCGTGATGACAGAGCGTGTGGTTGAGCTGCGGGTTCTCGGTCGGGGCGACGAAGCGGTCCTGTCGAACGTCGCCGCGGATGTCTTCGATGGCCCGCTGAGTCCGCGGCTCGTCGCTGAATGTCTGAACGACCCCCGGCACCATCTCGTCGTGGCCGTCGCGGCAGGTCTTGTCGTCGGCTTCGTGAGCGCGGTGCATTACGTCAATCCGGACAAGCCTGCCGAGCTCTGGATCAACGAGGTGGGCGTGGCGCCTTCTCATCAGCAGCAGGGGCTTGGCCGCCGTCTGCTCGACCGCACCCTGGCCCTTGGCCGCGAACTCGGCTGCTCGAACGCCTGGGTGCTGACCGACAACGACAACGTCGCCGCACTGCGGCTGTACCGGGCGGCGGGCGGCGTGGCGGCGGCCGTCCCGGCGGTGATGTTCGAGTTCGCGCTTTCGTAGGCGCGGGAGCGCCGTGGCCGCATCCGCTCCGGACTCGTCGACCCTGCTCGATGTGCTGATCGTTGCCTGCGAGGTGGCCGCAAGCGCGCAGCGTCCGCGCCAGGCGGCACAATCCGGGTTCGCGCAGGCGCGCGTTCAAAGGAGGGCACGATGGAACTCGGTGCGTTTTCGATCAGCCTCGCGGTGCGGGACATCGCTGCCTCGAGGGCCTTCTACGAGAAGCTGGGCTTCGCCGTCTTCGGCGGCGACCAGGAGCAGCGCTGGCTGATCATGAAGAGCGGCACGACGCTGATCGGCCTGTTCCAGGGCATGTTCGAGAAGAACATGTTGACGTTCAATCCCGGATGGGACAGCGACGCCAAGCTCGTGCCGGGCTTCCTCGACGTGCGCCAGATCCAGGAGCGGCTGACCGCCGCCGGTGTAAAGCTCGATGAGCAGGCAGATGCCGCAACGAGCGGGCCGGCGTACATCACCTTGACCGACCCCGACGGCAATCCAATCCTGATCGATCAGCACGCCTAGCGCTGAATGCGCGGCCCGGCGCGATGGCTTCGAGTCAGGAGCGCGGCTCCATGCGGCTGTCGCCGGATCGCGGCGCCGACGCGGACATCGAACTCGCGCGCGGCGGCACCAACCTGCAGCGGCATGGAGAGCGGAGCAGCCTCGTGCCGAACACGGACCGCATCCACATCAACAACGTGGCAGCGGCGCGGCCGCGGCCGTCAGCCTGCAACTGCACGGCCGGATGATGAGCAGCTTCAGCATCGACAGCGTCGCGGCGCGCACGCGGCGCCGCATCGACGTTTCGCACAACGAAAGCCGGGCTGGCGTATGCGACGACCGCGACGGTCTCTCCCGGCTGCCCTTTTTTCGCGTCGCCCGTCCCGCACGGCGGCGCGCCGGATGAAGGCCGCGGCCTATGCGATCAAGGCCGAGATCGGCGATCCGGAGGCGGCGACGTTCGTCTTCGAAGCGCAGAAGACCATGTATGGCGGCAAGCACATCGCGGCCGGCGACCTGATCTTCCTGTTCGCGAGCGAGAACGAAGGCGGCGCCGGGTTGATCGCCAGCGGCATCGTCACCTCGGCCGCGGCCGTCGCCCGCAGGGCCGGGATCGAACGGCAGACGCCGCGGGTCAGCATCTCCGTCAGGCGCACGGCGCGGGCGAAACGCCGCCTCGGCCGGCGCGAACTGAAGCCCTGCAGCGAGTGGAACGACGGCCGGCCCGAAACGGAACTGAACTTCAAGTTCTATCGGCAGGCGACGGACAAGATCGTCGGCATCTCCGAGCAGACCGCGGCGTTCCTCCGCGGCTTCTTCTAGCGGCGCGCCCGCTCGCGGCCCGATGCCGACCGGATCCGGACCTCTCGCGCCCGACGGCGCCGCGGCGTCGGGGTCGGCGGCGGTCGAAGCCGCGCTGGCGCTGCTCGGGGTCCGCTTCAACGTCCGCGAGGGCAGGACCTGCTCGTCGGAGGCGGCCCGATCGCGGGTCGGCAACGCTGATCCGATGCGGCAGATTCCGACGCGGGTGCTTTCCGACGGCGAAGTGATGACCGAGTGTGCAGCGATCCTCGTCTACCCTGCGGCTCTGTATCGGGGCGCGAAGCCCGCGCCGGCGCCGGGCGGCCCGGCTCGGCAATGGTGTTCATGAACCGCAGCACCTGGCTGATCCTCGCCGTTGCCGCGACGATCGCGCTGCTGATCGTCTCCGGCTGGCAGCCCTACGACCGCACGACCTGGCTCCTGGAAGTGCTGCCGGTGATGATCGTGCTGCCCGTCCTGTGGCTGACCTACGCGCGCTTTCCGCTGACGAACCTGCTGTACGCCTGCATCTTCGTACACGCGCTGGTGCTGATGGCGGGGGGCGCCTACACCTATGCCCGCGTGCCGCTGGGCTTCCAGTTGCAGGAACTCCTCGACCTGTCGCGCAACCCCTACGACAAGATCGGCCACTTCATGCAGGGTTTCGTGCCGGCGCTCGCCGCGCGCGAGATCCTGGTCCGCGGCGGCTACGTGCGGGGCCGACGCATGCTGGCCTTCCTGGTCCTGTGCGTGGTGCTGGCGATCAGCGCCGCCTATGAGCTGCTCGAATGGGCGGCGGCGCTGGCGCTGGGGCAGGGGGCAGACGAGTTCCTCGGCACCCAGGGCGATCCCTGGGACACGCAGTCGGACATGATGATGGCGCTGATCGGCGGCAGCGTGGCGCTGCTCCTGCTGTCACGGTGGCACGACCGGCAGATCGAAGGCCTGG
>CAYLZU010000037.1:0-3844 GCA_964388005.1 uncultured Burkholderiaceae bacterium | reverse complement strand
CACCTGGGCGAGATCGCCAGGGGCGTTGAGGACACGACCAGCGACAGGGTCCGCGCCTTGGCGCCGGCCTACGAGAACTACGCCTTCGCCGACACCGTGGTCACCGTCACGGTCGAGACGCTGCCCGACTTCGAGCAGTACATGTCCGACACCTTTCCCAGGGCGCTCGAGCAGTTGCGGGCGATCTGCGAGCGTCCGGCGTGAGCATTCCTGACCACTGGAGTTCGAGATGCCCGTCTTCACCCCCGATCAGTTCGTCATCGAAGAAACGCCGACGAAGTACGCGCCGGAGCCCGACCGCGCCCACTGGATCAGCGAAGCCGGCGGCCTGACGCAGTTCGGCGCGCTGATCGAGGTGCTGCAACCGGGCTCGCACTCGACGCTGAAGCACTGGCACAGCGCCGAGGACGAACTGGTCTACGTCCTCGAAGGCGAGATCACGCTGATCGAAGGCAGCAAGGAAACGCTGCTTCGGGCAGGGGACGCCGCCACCTTCCGCGCCGGTGTGGCCGTTGGCCACTTTCTGCAGAACCGCAGCGCGGCACCGACGCGCTGCCTCGTCGTCGGCACTCGGGCGCCGGTCGACCGGATCACCTATCCCGACCACGACCGCGTCTGCATTCGCGACCGCTCGGCTGCCGACGACCTCTGGACCGACCTTGCCGGCAGGCCGGCGTCGAGTCCGCATCGATCGTGACTGGTGCTGTCGTATCGTCGCCCCTCGCAACATCATCCATACCGCAGCGTCCAGACCGCGCCAGACGCCCATCGATGCGGGTTGTCGGCTGAACGGAGTGCGCGATCGAACTGACCGACAGGGGGCGCACATGACCATCGACGCCGATGCCGTCGTTGCCTTCCTGCATCACTTCGAGCAACTGGCGATGGCGGAGGACTTCGACCTGATCGGCGAACTGATCGACGAGCGCGCCTTCTTCCGCTTCAATGACGGCGATTTCGTCGGCCGCGCAGCGGTCCGCGCCGCCTTCGAGAAGACCGGGCGCGGCGACCCGACGATCCGCAGGCCGCGTTTCTACCTCACCGACATCGTCGTGCTGACCGTCGACGAAAAGTCGGCCACTGCCGCTGGTCTTCGACCCGGAGCCGCCGGCAAGGGTAGGCGAGGCGACCTTCCGACGCCCCGTGGCTGTTCCCGGTGCTGAGGGGCTGCGGTAGTCCCGCGGCCGGCCGGCACGGCACAATCCGGCGCTGAGTCGTACCGAAAGCTCATTGCATGTTCGAGATCCAGAACTACGCCAGCTTCGTCGCCGCGATCGTGATCTTCCAGCTCGTGCCCGGCCCCGGCACGATCGCGATCCTGAACGCCACCGCGCGCAACGGCCACGCCGCGGGCATGGCGGCGGTCGCCGGGACGCTGCTGGGCGACTTCGTGTTCATGGTCGCGGCGGTGGCCGGCGTCGCCGCGGTGATGAAGGCGAATCCGATCGTCTTCAGCGCCCTGCAGTGGTTCGGCGCCGCCTATCTGTGCTGGATCGGCGTTCAACTGCTGCGGCGGCGGATCGATGCCGGGCCGGACGCCGAAGAACCGCGGTGCCGGCCGTCGGTCTACCTGCGCCAGGGCTTCGCCGTCAGCCTGACCAATCCGAAGGTGATCCTGTTCTTCGTCTCCTTCTTTCCGCTGTTCCTGAAGCCCGATGCCTCGCTGCTGACCCTGGCGATGATGATGCTGCACGTCACCGTGCTGAGCCTTCTCTACCAGGCGGCGCTCGTGCTAGTGGGCAACGCCGCGGCGCGGCGGCTGAAGGCGATGCCGTCGGCGCGCCGCGTGGCGACCCGACTGGGCGGCGTGGCGCTGCTGGGTTTCGGCCTGAAGCTGGCGTGGAGCAATCGTTGATCGGCGTGGCGTGACTCGGCGACGGCCGGCCGGGCAGGCGCGACGTCGGGGGTCGTTGACGCGGGCGTGCCGCCTCATCGGTACGGGAACCCGACGATCGAGGAGGAGTGATGGGAGAGGTGGTGTTCATCGTCAGCGACCGGGCCGCGCGACCTGTCCTGCCGGGACGCGATCCGCTGGGCACGGTTCGCTGACCGCCCGCTGACCGCACCGGAGACGGGGATGGCGACAACAGCCGGTTACTCCGGCACGCCGCTGGCGAGGAAACTCGGCATCAAGGACGGCAGCCGCGTGCTGCTGCTCGATGCGCCGGCCGAGTTTGCTGGCCTGCTGGCGCCGCTGCCGCCCGGGGTCGTGTTCGACAGCAAGGCGGGCGCAGACACCTCGTTGGCGCACCTGTTCGTCACCGACAGGGACGTTCTGGCGAAGCGGCTGGCCGAGCTGCGCCGCGCGCTCGGACCCGAGGTGGCGGTATGGGTGTCGTGGCCGAAGAAGTCGGCCAGGGTGCCGACCACCGTGACCGAAGACGTGATCCGCGAGGTGGCGCTGCCGCTCGGCTGGGTGGACATCAAGGTCTGCGCCGTCAGCGAAGTCTGGTCGGGGCTGAAGCTGGTGGTGCGCAAGGAGCTGCGATGAACGCAGGCGCCGGCACCACGCAGCGGGAAGCGGTCTGGCTGCGTGCCGCGGTCGAGGGCGACGCGCTCTGCCTCGGTGTGCTCGGCACCCAGGTCTTTCTCGACACCTATGCCACCGGCGGCATCCGGCCGACGCTGGCGCGCGAGGTGCTGGCCTCGTTCTCCACCGAAGCCTGCCGCGCCTTCATCGCGGCGCCGGGCTCGGTGGTCTGCGTTGCCGAGGCCGACGGCCATCTGGTCGGCTTCAGCCAGCTCGCGCTCGCGGCCCGGCACGAACTGGCGCCGGAGGGCGTGCAGGCGGAACTGGTGCGGCTGTACGTGCAGGAGCCCTTCACCGGCTGCGGCATCGGCGGCCGCCTGCTGCGCGAGGCCGAAAGCGCCGCCGCGGCCGCGGGCAGCACCGTGCTGTGGCTGACGCCCTGGGCGGAGAACGCGAGGGCGCTGGCCTTCTACGCGCGGCACGGCTATGCCGACCACGGACTGGCCTGGTACCGCTTCGAGCACGAGTCCTACGAGAACCGCGTGATGGCGAAGCGGCTCGCGCCGGCGTCGCGCTGAACCTCGCCCGCCCGGGATGGGCCTACGATGAAACGACCGATCGAGTTCGACACCGAGCGCCTGCGGCTGCGCCGCTGGCGGGAAGCGGACCGTGAGCCGCTGGCGGCGATGAACGCCGATCCCGATGTGATGCGCTACTTCCCGGCGCCGCAGTCGCGCGAGGCAGCCGATCGCAGCTTCGATGCCTGGCAGCGCGATTTCGACGAACGCGGCTGGAGCAACTGGGCGGTCGAGCTGAAGGCGGGCGGCGAGTTCATCGGCTTCGTCGGCCTGACCGTGCCCTGGCGCAAGCTGCCATTTTCGCCCTGCGTCGAGATCGGCTGGCGGCTGGTCCGCGCGCACTGGCGCCGCGGCTATGCCAGCGAAGCGGCGCGGGCGGCGCTGCGGGTGGGGTTCACCGAACTGCGGCTCGACGAGATCGTGTCGTTCACGGCGCTCGTCAACCTGCCGTCGCGGGCGGTGATGGAGCGGATCGGCATGGTCGATGCGCACGAGGACTTCGACCATCCGGCGCTGCCGGACGGGCATCCGCTGCGGCGGCACTGCCTGTACCGGCTGTCGCGGCAACGCTGGGAAGAGGTGGCGGGATGAACGCGATCGGGATCGTTGCCTACGACGAGGCGATGGCAGAGGGGCCGCACAGGCAGCGACTGGTCCGGGCGCGGCCGATTCTCGCGGTGATGATCCATGTGCCCGAGGCCGGCGCCGCGCTCGACTGGTACCGGCAGGCGCTGGAAGGCCGCAAGCGGCTGCGATTGCCGCCGCCGCACGACGACACGGTGGTGCTGGACATCGG
>CAYLZU010000036.1:0-16888 GCA_964388005.1 uncultured Burkholderiaceae bacterium | reverse complement strand
GCATGACCGCCAACGTGCGCATCGTCACCGACACGCGCGACTCGGTGCTCAAGGTGGCGAACGCGGCGCTGCGCTTCCGGCCGCCGGGGGAGAGCGCGGCCGCCGACGGCAAGGCGGCGGAACCGAAGGTGGCGGCGGAAAAGTCACCGGGCGGCGGTGCAGGCGGCGGCCAGCTGCAGCAGCTGCGCGAGCGGCTGGTGGCCGAGCTGAAACTCGACGAGGCGCAGCAGGCGCGCGTGCAGGCGATCTTCGACCAGGCGCGCGGCCGCTTCATGAGCCTGCGCGACCTGCCCGAGGAGGCGCGCGCGAGGGCGGCGGCCACCGTGCGGGCCGAGATCCGCGCCGGGGTCGAGGAGATCCTGAGGCCCGAGCAGAAATCGCGCTATGCCGAGATCATCGCCGAGGCCGCCGGCCGCAGCGGCCAGGGCGGAAGCGGCCGCATCTGGATCCTCGCCGATGGCAAGCCAAGGTCCATCGACGTGCGCACCGGCTTGACCGACGGCTCGTCGACCCAGGTGAGCGGCGCCGGCGTCGAGGAAGGCTTGCAGGTCATCGTCGGCATGCAGACCGGCACCGCAAACGCGCCGGCGTCCAAGGGCACGGCGCCGCGGATGTTCTTCTAGCGACCGTCGTGAATCTGATCGACGTCACCGACCTCGCCAAGGACTACGTCCTTGGCGACACCATCGTGCATGCGCTCGACGGCGTGACGCTCTCGATCGACAGCGGCGAGTTCGTGGCCGTGATGGGGCCATCGGGTTCCGGCAAGTCGACTTTCATGAACCTGATCGGCTGCCTCGACCGGCCCTCGCGCGGCTCGTATCGCCTCGCCGGCGACGACGTGGCGGCGATGGATGCCGACCAGCTGGCGGCGATCCGCAACCGGCGCATCGGCTTCGTGTTCCAGCAGTTCAACCTGCTGCCGCGCACCTCGGCGCTGGAGAACGTCGAGCTGCCGCTGATGTACGCCGCGCTGCCGGCGGGGGAGCGGCACCGGCGCGCGGCCGCGAGTCTGGCCCAGGTGGGCCTCGGCGACCGCAGCGGCCACCAGCCGTCGCAGCTCTCCGGCGGCCAGCAGCAGCGGGTGGCGATCGCCCGCGCGCTGGTCAACGACCCGGCGCTGATCCTCGCCGACGAGCCGACCGGCGCCCTCGATTCGCGCACCTCGGTCGAGATCATGGCGCTGCTGCAGCAGCTGAACCGCGGCGGCATCACCATCGTCGTCGTCACCCACGAGCACGACATCGCCGACTACGCCGGCCGGCTGATCACCTTCCGCGACGGCCGCGTGCGCAGCGACCAGCGCCAGAGCCCGCGCGATGCCGCCGCCGATCTCCTCGATCGCGACGCGAACCGGGAGACGGCGGCATGAGCGCCGCCCGGCCGTTCCGAAGGCGATCCTTCCTTCTTGGGGGGACAGCGCGCAGCGCGAAGGGGTCACGATGAACGCCCTGATGGTGCTGCGGGTGGCGCTGAAGGCGCTGCGGGTGAACAAGCTGCGCACGGCACTGACGATGCTGGGCATGATCATCGGCGTGGCGGCGGTGATCGCCATGATCTCGATCGGCGCCGGGGCGCAGGAGCGCGTGCGCGAGCAGCTGAAGAACCTCGGCTCGAACCTGATCCTGGTGCTGCCCGGCTCGACCACCGCCAGCGGCGTGCGGCTCGGCTGGGGCGCGGCGCAGACGCTGACCGAGGAGGACGCGCGCGCCATCGCGCTGGAGGTCGAGGGGGTGGTGGTCGCGGCGCCGGCACTGCGCGGCACCGGCCAGGTCGTCGCCGGTGCCGCCAACTGGTCGACGCAGTTCTTCGGCACGACGAACGATTACCTGGTGGCCCGCGACTGGCCGCTCGCCTCGGGCCGCGCTTTCGAGGACGCCGAGATCTCCGGCGCCGGCAAGGTGGCGCTGATCGGGCTGACCACGGCGCAGCAGCTGTTCGGCGACGCCGATCCGGTCGACCAGGTGATCCGGGTGCGCAAGGTGCCGCTGACGATCATCGGCGTGCTCGAGCGCAAGGGGCAGAACGCGCTCGGGCAGGACCAGGACGACATCATCCTGATGCCGGTGTCCACCGCCCGCGCCCGGGTCCTCGGCCAGGCGCAGGGCAGGCTGAGGCGGGTGAACTCGATTTCGGTCAAGGTGGCCGACGGCATCGACATGAAGGGCGTCGAGGAGAAGATGCGCGAACTGCTGCGGCAGCGTCAACGGGTGCAGCCGGGAGCCGAGGACCCGTTCACGATCCGCAACCTGACCGAGCTGCTGCAGGCGCAGGAGGCGGCCAGCCGGGTGCTGACGATGCTGCTCGGCGCCGTGGCCTCGGTGAGCCTGCTGGTCGGCGGCATCGGCATCATGAACATCATGCTGGTCAGCGTCACCGAGCGCACGCGCGAGATCGGGCTGCGGATGGCCGTTGGAGCGCGCGGCACCGACATCCTCAAGCAGTTCCTGGTCGAGGCGATCACGCTGTCGATGATCGGCGGCCTGCTCGGTGTCGGGCTCGGCCTCGGCGCCTCGGTGGCGATCGCCGAGTTCGCCAACTGGCGGGTCGATGTCACCTCGCAGGCGGTGCTGCTGGCGGTCGGCTTCTCGGCGGCGGTCGGCGTATTCTTCGGCTTCTATCCGGCACGCAAGGCGTCGAAGCTGTTGCCGATCGAGGCATTGCGCTACGAATAGCCGGAAGGCCGCGCCGCCGCGCGCCTGGCGCCGCGAGCGGCGGGTCAACGCGGCCGTCCGCCCGGCGCGTTATGGACCGGCCCGCTTCGGGCGGTGGAGGAGCAGTTGATTCGAACCGCAATCGCGTTTTCGCTGGCGCTCGTGCTTGCCGCCTGCGCGTCGCTGCCTGGCCCGCGCTCGTTCACGCTGACGCCGGCCGAGATCGAGAAACACATTCAGGCCGATCTCGGCTCGGCGTTCGAGCTGTTCAAGGGCCTCGACATCCGTCGGCCCGAGGTGGCGCTGATGCCGGTTTCGGAGCGGCTGCAGCTCACCTGGACAGTGCGGGTGCCGGACGGCCCGACCAGCGCGCCGTTGGGCGTGGCGGTCGCGATCGCCGGCAAGCCGGCGCTGAATGCGGCGAAGAACGCCATCACGCTGACGCAGGTCACGCTCGAGGATGTCCGCGTTACCGGCGTGCCGGTGCTGTTCGGACTCGGACTCGCCCAGCTCGGCGATCGCAAGGGGGCGAACCTGCCCGACCTACCGCTGCTCGCGCTTCCCGCCGACCAGTTGACCCGCCAGCAGGTGGCCTACGGCGCGACCGGCGTGGCGGTGACGTTCACCGGCCTGCGCGTCGATCTCGAGCCGCGCTGACGCGGACCGTGCCGCTCGCGCGTCGGCGCGCCGGCTCGGCCGCCTGCCGTCGGCAGGGATAATCGGCCGCCCCTCATCACCGGCGCCGGACTCCTCCGGAAGTCGCGCCGACACCCGGAGCGCCCGTTGGACTGGCTGCTTGCCTTCAAGGCCCTGCTGCTCGGACTCGTCGAAGGACTGACGGAATTCCTGCCGGTGTCCAGCACCGGGCACCTGATCGTCGTCGAGGACATCGTCGGCTTCCGCATCGCCACGCGCGAGGCGTTCATCGTCGCCATCCAGGCCGGCGCGATTCTCGCCGTGTGCTGGGAGTACCGCCAGCGCCTGGCGCACTTCGTCGGTCACCTGCCGCGCGATGCGCGCGAGCAGCGGCTCGCCGTCAACGTGGCGGTCGGCTTCCTGCCGGCAGCGCTGGTCGGCGTGCTGGCCAAGTCGTCGATCGAGCGTTTCCTGTTCAAGCCGGTTCCGGTGGCCACCGCGCTGGTCATCGGCGCCCTGGTGATCCTGTGGGCGGAGGCGCGGCACAAGCGGCGCTACGGCGAACTGGACCTCGCCGGCACCCGGCACGCCCGCGTCGAGACGCTCGACGACATCCGCCCGTGGGACGCGCTGCGCGTCGGCCTCGCGCAGTGCCTGGCGCTGATCCCCGGCACCAGCCGCTCCGGCGCCACGATCATCGGCGGCCTGCTGCTCGGCCTGTCGCGCAAGGCCGCCACCGAGTTCTCGTTTTTCCTCGCCATCCCGACCGTGATCGGGGCCAGCGTGTACTCCGGCTACAAGGCGCGCGAGCAGTTCGTCGCCGCCGACCTGCCGCTGTACGCGATTGGCTTCGTCGCCGCGTTCTTCGCCGCGCTGGCCTGCGTGCGCTGGTTCCTGCGCTTCGTCAGCAGCCACGACTTCAGGCCCTTTGCCTGGTACCGGATCGTCTTCGGCGGCGTGATCCTGCTGACGGCCTGGGCCGGCTGGGTCGACTGGACCGTGTAGCGACGCCGCCAATGCCATCGTCCGGCCGCGGGCTGCAACTGGCGGCGGCGATCGGTGCCGCCGCGGTCATCGCGGTCGGGATCGTCGCCTTCCGCTGGCCGACCTTCACCGTACTGGCGCTGTACTGGCTCGAAAACGTCATCGTCGGCGCCTTGACCGCGGTCCGCATCGTCGCCACCGGCGCCCGCACCGGGCACCGGCTCGCATCGCTGGCCACCGCCGGTTTCTTTTCCGTCCACTACGGTTTCTTCTGCCTGATCCACGGCCTCTTCGTGGCGGTGATGTTCGGCGGCATCCAGCCGGTGGGCGCGGGCATCGTCGACCCGGTGCTGCTGATGATCGCCCGCGTTGCCGGCGACCGGACCGGCCTGATCGTCATCGCGGCGATGACCGTCGCCGCCGCGGCCGACGCCTGGCGGGCCCTGATGGCGACCGGCCGCGACGACCCGCGGGCGATCCGCGACGCCATGTCGGCGTCCTATGGCCGCATCGTCGTGCTGCACCTGACGCTGATCGGCGGTGGCTTCGTGGTGCAGGCGCTGGGGCTGCCGTCGCTGGCGGCACTGCTGCTCGTTGCCGTCAAGCTGGTCCACGACCTGCGGCAGTTGCGCCGGCAGGAGGCCGCACCGGCGTCAGGACAGCCAACTCGCCTCGGCGGCCGCGGATGACGGCTGCCACGGTCGAGGAACTGCCCCGCTCGCGCCGGGAAGCCTCGACCCCGGTGGGCGCTGCCCGGCCCCTGGGGCGCTCAGCGCCGGACGAAGACGAGATCCCAGGTGCCGTGGCCGAGCTGCTGGCCGCGGGCGTCGAACTTGGTGGTTGGCCGCGCTGCCAGCGGATTGGCCGGCGACGGCGCGAAGTCCGGATGCAGGTTGGCGAGCAGCGGTTCGGCCGTCAGCACCGCCAGCATCTGCTCGGCGTAGTGCCGCCAGTCGGTGGCGCAGTGAAGGTAACCGCCGGGGGCGATGCGGGCCGCGAGCAGGGCCACGAACGGCGGCGCGATCAGCCGCCGCTTGTGGTGCCGCGCCTTCGGCCACGGATCGGGAAAGAACACGTGCGCGCCGGCGAGCGCACCGGGCGCGATCATGTCGCGAACGACCTCGACCGCGTCGTGGCGGATGATGCGCACGTTGGCGAGCTGCAGCCGGTCGACCCGCATCGCCAGCGCGCCGACGCCTGCGGCGTACACCTCGACGGCGAGGAAGTTCACGTCCGGTCGCGCCTGGGCGATGGCGGCGGTGGTCTCGCCCATGCCGAAGCCGATTTCCAGCACCGTCGGCGCCGCGCGGGCGAACGACGCGTCGATGTCGAGCAGGGCCGGCCGGTAGTCGATCGCCAGCCGCGGCAGCACGGCGTCGAACGCACGCCGCTGCGCCAGCGTGACCCGCCCGCGGCGCATGGCGAACGAGCGGATGTGCGGGTGCGCCGCCGCGCCGGGGCGCTCGTCGCCGGCAGGCTGCTCCGGGTCGCGGCCGGTCACGCGGTGACGGTCGGCTCGACGCGGACCTCGAAGTTCACCGAGTTCGACATGAAGCAGTTGGCGTGCGCCTTCTCGTGCAGCGCCAGCGCCCGCTCGACCTGCGCCGCGTCGCCGACGCGGACTCTCGGTCGCAGCACGACCTCGACCATGCGCATCTTGCCGTCGCGGATCGCCAGCCGGCCGGCGCCGTGATCGGTGTACTCGGTGATGGCGATGCCGGCACGCTCGCACAACGCCAGATAGGTCAGGTGGTGGCAGGACATCAGCGACGAAACCATCAGCGTTTCCGGGTTGTGGCGCCGGTTGTCGCCGTGAAAGACCGCCGGCGACGAGCCGGCGAGCGGCGCCTTGCCCGGGAAATCGATGTCGAAGCTGCGCACGAGGTGGAGCTTGCCGTCGACCTGCGTGACGTGGCCGGTCCAGCGCAGATCCCCTTCGAAGATGTGTTCGTGGGACATGGTGTCGGTCGGTGAGGCCGCGGCGGGAACGATGCCGGGCGGGGCGGTGGAGCGGGCGAAGGGAGTCGAACCCTCGTCATCAGCTTGGGAAGCTGAGGTAATGCCGTTATACGACGCCCGCTCGGCCTGTACATTTTAGCCAATTGCGATTCGCCCCATGCTGACGACTCCATTGCCCATGGCGCACTGGCTCTCGCGCGGGAGGCTGCTTCGTGCTGTGTCGTCGGCATGTTCCGACCGAGCGACTGCGACTTGCCGCGCGCTTACGCATCGCATGAATCCGCATTCGACCGGCCCGGCGCAACCGATGGACGGCGGCGCGCATGAGGGCTGCAACGCGTGCCGTGACAAACGCGCTAACCCGGTTGATGGACGGGCCACGCTACCGCCCCCCCGCAAAAGACAATAACGGCATGACAGTGTCGCATCGCCCTAATCCGTGCCGTCGCCGCGCCAGCCGCGGTTTTACTCTGATGGAGTTGATGATCGTCGTCGCGATCGTCAGCATCCTTGCGGCGGTCGCCCTGCCTGCCTACACCGACCATGTCCGCAAGAGCCGGCGCGCCGAGGCGGCGTCGTTTCTGTCCGACGTCGTCGCCCGCCAGCAGCAGTTTCTGCTCGACCGGCGCGCCTTTGCGACCAGCGTCACGGCGTCGGCAGGCGCGGGCGGCCTCGGGCTGACGGTCCCTGCGAACGTCGCGTCCTATTACTCGATCTCGATGACCACCGATAACAACCCGCCTCCAAGCTTCACGTTGTCCGCGGCGCCGCAGGGCGACCAGACGAAAGAGAAGTGCGGCACGCTCACCATCACCAACGCGGGCATCAAGTCGGTGAGCGGATCCGGCAACTGCTGGTAGGCATGCGGCGGCGATCGGAGCGGTGTGTGGACTGGCGCAACGGCGCGATCCGGCACATTGGCGGCGAGGGCATCGGCCTGCTGCAGCGCGGCGGCGTGGGTGGATTCACTCTAATCGAGGGCATGGTGGTGATCGGCATCCTGGCGATCTTGGTTTCGCTGGCGGCGCCGAATTTCGTCTCGTTCATCGGCACGATGAACGCGAAGAACGCCGCCTTCGACCTGATTGGCGACCTGACGATGGCGCGTTCCGAGGCGCTGAAGCGCAATGTGACGATTACGGTCGCGCCGGTCAACGGCGCCTGGAGCAACGGCTGGCGCGTCCTGAGGCCGCCGGTCAGTCCGGAGACCTCGCCGGTCGCGCTTCGCGAGCGCGACAGCAGGTTTTCGAATGTCGCGATCAACGCGCCCAACGCCGGGGTCGTGTTCCAGCCCAACGGCCGCCTCAGCGGAACGGACACCAACACCGGCAACATCACGTGGTCTATCTCGCCGTCGGCAAGCGGCGCCATCGCGCGTTGCGTCGTGATCTCGCCCACGGGCTCGGCGCGGTCGAAGCCGGGAGGCTGCTGATGACCAGCCCAGCCCGCGTCGCGATGCGCCGCCAGCTTGGCTCGACCCTCATCGAGATCCTGGTGACCATCGTCATCACCGCGTTCGGACTGCTTGGGCTCGCCGGGTTCATCACGCGCTCGGCGGCGATGACGGTCGAGTCGAACCAGCGGGCCCGCGCATCGGCGCTGCTCGAGGACATGGAGTACCGCATCCGCAACAACAAGGCCAATGCGGCCGCCTACGTATCCGCGACGGTGCACGGTGCCGCCGTCGCCGACTGTGCCGCGGTCGCGGCCGGCGCGCCGCGCGACTTGTGCGAATGGAGCAACCTGCTGATCGGCGCCAACGACGCGCTCACCGCCGACGACGGTTTGACGAAGCTGCGCTTCCGCGGCTGCATCACCCAGCCCGATCTGCTCGCGCCCGTCTACGTGATTACCGTGGCCTGGGGCTCGTCGATGCTGGCCACGCCACCGGCCGATGCCTGCGGCACGGACCTGTTTGGCGACGACGGCTACCGCCGCGTCATCCGCACGCTGGTCCGCGTGCCTACGCTGGGCTGACGAAGATGACCCGGTTGCAGTCGAGTGTTGGCTTCGGGAGGACGTCGAGCGTGGCGTCGGCACGGCGCTACGGCGGTTCCGGCGGCTTCACGCTGATCGAGCTGATGGTCGCCCTCGCCCTGGGCGCGCTGATCCTGCTCGCCCTGATGCTGGTTTTTTCGCGCAACATCGGCAACCAGTCGGAGCTGGAGCGCAGCACACGGATGCTGGAAAGCGGCCGTTTCGCCCTAGACATTCTCACCGAAGACGTCCTGCACGCCGGCTACTACGGCGATATCAATCCGAACATCCTGCTGCCGACGTTTTCCGACCCCGACCCCTGCGAGACGACGCTGGCCAACCTCGGCTGGGCCACTCCTCCGGGCAATGCCGCACCGACGATGCCACGGCCCATCCGCGGCATTGCTGCGGCGGAAGTCGTGGGCTGCCTGGCCAACCGCCGCAGCAACACCGAGGCGATCGTGGTCCGGCACATCGATACCGGCGTGCCGATTCCGATCGGATCGATGGTGGCCGGGAACCTCTACATGCAGACCACGCGCTGCACTCAGGACATCCGCCAGATGATCGTCAGCAGCACGGCAGCGGACTTCGACCTGCGCAATGCGGCCTGCGAGCCGGCCGGCACCAATCCACCGCCGGTCTCGCGCTACGTGGCGCGGACCTACTTCGTCGCCAGCTGCAACGACTGCGCCAACGGCGGCGACGGCATCCCGACGCTGAAGCGGGTCGAGCTCGTCAATGGCCAGCTTCGTACGACCTCGCTCGCCGAGGGCATCGAGAACCTGCGGATCGAATACGGCGTCGACACGACTGGCGACGGATGGCCCGACGGCTTCGTGGCTGCCACCGGCATCACCGGCGTTGCGCCGCTGGAGTGGCAGAACGTGGTGGCCGCGCGCCTGCACGTGCTGGCGCGGAGCACGCAGGCCACGCCCGGCTACACCGACCCGCGCACCTACGCGCTCGGCCCGGTCAGCGTGACCCCGGCCGACTCGTTCAGGCGTTCGCTGATGACATCGACGGTCAGGCTCGTCAACGTCGGCGGCCGGAGGGAGACATGATGGCACTGGTGCCTTGGCCGGGACTGGCAGCGGGCCCTCGGGATTTCGTTGGCCACCGAAGCCAACGCGGCGCGACGCTGATCGTGGCGCTGATCCTCCTGCTCGTTTTCGCGCTGATGGCCGCCGCGGCCATGACCGGTGCGCTGACCAGCGGGCAGGCGATCGGCAACATGCAGTGGCGCAACGAGGCGATCGCCGCTGCCAACGACGCCATTGACCGGATACTCAGCACGACCGACTTCGCCACCAACGCGACCAATTTCACCAGTCTGGTCAACGCGACGCCGTACTCCGTCGACATCAACGGCGACGGCGTCAACGACATCGCCGTGAACTTTCCGGCAGTGTCGCTGGATGGCGGGCCGGCGAAGGCCGGTCCGCAATGCCTGCGGTTCCGCTCGATCCCGATCGGTCTGCTGAGCCCGACGGCGCCGGCCGACATTGGCTGCTTCGGCAGTTCGTCGGCCGAGAACTCCGGGCTCGGCGCGGTGGACGCGGGCGGCGGGACGGGAACGACGCCGTACGTCGCCGGGCAATCGATCTGTGCCAATACCGAGTGGGCGATCCCAGTGCGGGCAACCGACGCTGTGACCAGCACCTCGGTCGACGTGGTGCAGGGCGCCGGGGTGCGGGTGTTCATCAGCGATGCCCTGAATTTCTGCGACTGACGGAGAGTCACCGAGCCATCGGTCCGAGTCAAGCGCGATGCAACCCACGAGAAGGAAACGGTCATGAAAGCGCCCCAGTTCAACTCACTGATCAGGTCCACAATCGGCGCGCTGCTTGCGTTCGGATACGCGGCGATCCTGGCTCCAGCGTGGGCCGAGGACATCGACATCTATCAGGGCACGACCTCGGGCGGGGCGCCGAACGTGATGTTCTTCCTCGACAACACATCGAACTGGTCGGCCAACAACCAGGCGTGGAATGCCGGCTCCTCCTATGATCCGTCGTGCAAGTCCAAGACCGGCGCGGAGCTGACCGCTTGCAAGGCCATCATCGAGGAGATCTATTACACGGGACCTGACGCCAACAAGAAGCGCCCGTGGGAAGCCGGATTCCAGAACGTGTCGTTGAAGCAGGGCCAGGTAGAACTGCGCGCGCTCAAGCTGGTGCTGAACCGGCTGGTCTGCTCGGGGACGTCGAGTGCGCTGAAGGTCAACGTCGGCCTGGCGCTGATGAGCAAGCAGACGGTGCGCAGCAACGGCGACACGGCAGGGATCATCAATTTCGCCATCCAGGCGCTGACCGGCACGGGCTCGACGGCTGGTTCGACGTGCAAGGCGATCATCGACCGGCTCGACCTGATCGACTCCAACATCACCGATCCCAACTGGAAGGCGCCATCCGACGCCGACTACAGCTCGACGCTGTACGAGATCTTCAAGTACTTCGGCGGCTACGCCAATCCGGCCGGCGCGCAGGCGACACCGACGACCGCAGGCTCGCCGATCGGCGCCCAGGGCTACGGCCCGGTGCGTTTCTCGAAGCCCAGTTCTCTGCTCGACGATCCGGCCGCCTTCACCGACACCAGCAAGACCACCTACAAGGGCCCGATCACCTCCGACGGCGCCTGCGGCCGCAACTTCATCGTGCTCGTGGGTAACACCTATCCGAATGCGGAACCCAACGGCGGGCCGGCGCGCTTCCAGGGGCTGAACTACACGCCGCCAACGCTGAACGTCAACACCTCCGACACCAGCCGCTACGCTGACGAGTGGACCTATTTTCTCGCCAACACCGACGTCAGCAGCGTCGACGGCGTGCAGCGCGTGTTCACCTACACGATGAACGTGTACAAGGACCAGCCCAACGCGTCGCAGGGCAAGCTGCTGAAATCGATGGCCGCGGTCGGCGGCGTCGGCCCGGCGGGTTACGTGGAGGTCGGAGGCGACCTGACCCGGCTCGTGCAGGCATTCTCGGACATCCTGACCAGCATCGCGGCGGTCGACAGCGTCTTCACGGCAGCGACGCTGCCGGTGTCGACGACGACCCAGGGCACGTATCTGAACCAGGTCTTCATTGGCACGTTCCGGCCGGAAGCCAGCGGCAAGCCGCGCTGGGTCGGCAATCTCAAGCAGTACAAGCTCGCCATCGATTCGACCAGCGGCAACGTGCTGCTCGTGGACTCGGTGGGTACCCCCGCGATCCTGCAAGGCACGGGTTTCTTCTCGCCGCTGGCGCGCAGCTTCTGGACCCAGGACAGCGTGTTCTTCGCCCAGATGCCGTCCGGCACGCCGTTGTCGGAAAGCGATAGCCCCGACGGCCAGATCGTCGAGAAGGGTGGCGCGGCGCAGATGTTGCGTGTCAACTACCAGACCAGCGGCACGAGTAGCCGGAACATCTACACCCTGAACTCGGGCGGGAGCCTGGGGCCGTTTTCGAGCGCGAACAGCGTCGTTTCCGCTGTCTTCGATGCGGCCTCGATCAGCTTCATTCGCGGCGAGAACACCGGCCTGACTGAGACGAGCGGGTCGTACCAGGATGGCAGCGGCAACGTCGTTTCGTTTGGCGAGACCGGGCCGCGGACCTCGATCCACGGCGACGTCCTGCACTCGCGGCCGGTGGCGCTGAACTACGGCAACGGCGACGTTGTCGTGTTCTACGGCGCCAATGACGGCTTCCTGCGCGCCGTCGGCGGGCAGCAGTCGGGCAGCACGGCCGGCAAGGAACTGTGGTCGTTCGTCGCGACGGAGCACTTCGACCCACTGCTGAAACGCCTTCGCAGCAATGCGCCCGAAGTGTTCCTGCCGTCGACCGACCAGTACGGCACCCAGCTGACATCGACCACTAGCGCGGCCCGGAAGGACTACGGCATGGACGGGCCGATCGGCGTCTTCGCGCGCTACAGCAGCGGTACGGTCGCCGAGGCCATCATTTACGCGGCGATGCGACGCGGCGGACGCGCGGTATACGCGTTCGACGTGTCGAACAAGAACACGCCGACGCTGAAGTGGAAAATCTCGAACACGACGAGCGGGTTCAGCAATCTCGGTCAGACCTGGTCGATGCCGAGGCCGGTGAACTTCCCGCCGGCGTATTCCGCTGACCCGATCGTAGTCATGGGCGGTGGCTTCGACCCGGCCGAAGACAGCAACAGCGTGTCGAACCCGCAGATCGGCAATGCCGTCTTCGTGATCAACGGGCGCACCGGTGCGAAGCTGGCCGAGCTGGCAACCGATTACTCGGTGGTCGGCGACGTCACCATCGTCGACAGCAACAACGACGGGGTCTTCGACCGCGGTTACGTGGGGGACATCCGCGGCAATCTGTACCGGATCAACATGACGAGCGGAGCCAGCCTGCTGGCGCCAGACCAGTGGACGATCAAGAAGATCGCCGCCCTCGGCAGTCGGATCTACACGACGCCCGACGTGGTCGCGACCAAGGACTTCGTCGCCGTGCTGGTGGGTACCGGCGACCGCGAGAAGCCATTGCTGATCTCGACCAACGACCACTTCTTCATGATCAAGGACACTGTGCTCGGCGCGACCGACCGGTCCGGCGCCCTGACGATCAGCAACCTGACCAAGTTTGCCGACGTCGACGAGAGTTCCGGGAATCTCGCCAACATCAACACGACGGTGAACGACCCCGAAGGCTGCTTAATCGAACTCGGCACCAACGGCGAGAAGGTCGTGAACTCTCCTTATTCGGTCGCCGGCGTGACCTACTTCGGCACCAACCGGCCGACGCCGCCGGCTGCGAACAGCTGCAAGGCCAACCTCGGCGAGGCCCGGGCGTACAGGTTCCCGCTGTTCTGCCAGGGCACGCCGGAAGCGGTCGTGCTCGACAGCGGCGGCATGCCGCCGTCGCCGGTGGGCGGGATCGTCACCGTCAATGTCAATGGCAGCGAGGTCGCGGTGCCGTTCGTCATCGGCGCCGGCACCGGAGGCTCGCCGTTCGAGGCCGAGCGCCCGCGGCCGCCGATCTCGCCGGTGCGCACGCGCAGCTTCTGGAAGATCAACAACTCGAACCGCTGACCGCTCTCGAGGACCGCCAGCGAAGATCTGGGCACGTGCGGACCCGGGGCTGCGCCGGTTCAGCGCCGGAGCCGGTGCGGACAGTCACGAGCGGTGGCTCGCCGGCCGTGACCCGGCCGGCGTCTGGCCCGCAATGCCGTCGAAGGCCGCGCGTCGCCCGCGCGATCGTGCTCAGATTCCGAGGCAGACGTACTTGATCACCAGGTACTCCTCGATGCCGTACCTGGATCCCTCGCGGCCGATGCCCGACTGCTTGACGCCGCCGAAGGGCGCGACCTCGTTGGAGATGATGCCGGTGTTCACGCCGACCATGCCGTACTCCAGGCTCTCGGCCACCCGGATCACCCGGCCGACGTCGCGCGAGTAGAAGTAGGCCGCGAGCCCGTACTCGACCGCGTTGGCGGCGGCGATCGCCTCGGCATCGGTGTGGAACCTGAACACCGGCGCCACCGGGCCGAAGGTTTCCTCGCGGGCGACCAGCATCTCGCTGGTCACGTCGGCCAACACCGTCGGCGTGTAGAAGGTGCCGCCGCGCTCGTGCCTCCTGCCGCCGGTGACCACGCGCGCGCCCCTGGCCACCGCGTCGGCCACGTGCGACTCGACCTTGGCCAGCGCGTTGGCGTCGATCAGCGGCCCCTGCTGCACGCCGGCCTCGGTGCCGGCGCCGACCTTCATCTGCGCTGCCTTCGCCGCCAGCTTCTCGACGAAGGCGTCGTAGATGTCGGCGTGGGCGTAGAAGCGGTTGGTGCAGACGCAGGTCTGGCCGGCGTTGCGATACTTGGAGATCAGCGCGCCGTCGACCGCGGCGTCGAGGTCGGCATCGGCGAAGACGATGAACGGCGCATTGCCGCCGAGTTCGAGCGACAGCTTTTTCAGCGTCGGCGCGCTCTGCTGCATCAGGATGCGGCCGACCTGGGTCGAGCCGGTGAAGGAGAGCTTGCGCACCGTCGGCGAATCGCACAGCACCTTGCCAATGGCGATCGAGTTGGCTTCGTCGGCCGGCAGGACGTTGAACACGCCCGGCGGGATGCCGGCACGGTGTGCGAGTTCGGCCACGGCAAGCGCCGACAGCGGCGTCTGCTCGGCCGGTTTGACCACCACCGTGCAGCCGGCGGCCAGCGCCGGCGCGCACTTGCGGGTGATCATCGCGTTGGGAAAGTTCCACGGCGTGATCGCCGCCGCCACCCCGATCGGCTCCTTGAACACCAGCAGCCTGCGGTCCGCCTGGTGGGTGGGGATCACGTCGCCGTAGATGCGCTTGCCTTCCTCGGCGAACCACTCGATGAAGCTGGCGCCGTAGGCGATCTCGCCGCGCGACTCCGCCAGCGGCTTGCCCTGCTCGGCCGTCATCAGCTGGGCGAGATCCTCCTGCGCCGCCATCATCAGCTCGAACCACCGGCGCAGGGTGACGGCGCGCTCCTTGGCCGTCTTCGCGCGCCAGGCCGGCATCGCTTTCGCCGCGGCGTCGATGGCGCGTTGCGCATCGGCGGCAGCGCAATTCGCCGCCTCGACGAGCAGCCCGCCGTCGGCCGGGTTATGGACCGGGAACTTCCCTTGCGCGCCGTCGCACCAGGCGCCGTCGATGTAGGCCTGCGCCCGAAGCAGCGACGCGTCATTGAGCCGGGGCGGGTTGGAAACTCGTTGCAGCATGCGGGCCTCCTCGCTGATCGCAAAAGGATACGCCGGCGCCTGCGGCGGTATTCTCGGTTGGGTCAAACGGCTGCGCGGAGACGATGCGGTTCGAATCGCTGAACGCCGACCTGAGGCGCTGGCTGCAATCGTCGCTCGACGCCGGTCACGACCCGCAGTCGCTGCAGCAGGCCCTGCGCTCGGCCGGCTACGACAACGGCTTCGCCCGCCTGGCCGTCGAGGCGGCGGTGGCCGCGCTCCGTCCCGCACCGGCGCGGCAGTCGGAGCCGCCGTCCCAGGTGGCGGCGTCCGGTGACCGGTTCGCGGCTTCGGCGAACACCGTCGCTGCCTCGGACCGGGCGGTCGAGATCCTGATGATGCTGGGTTCGCCGCGGGTGGTGCTGTTCGGCAACCTGCTGTCGGCCGAGGAGTGCGCGCAGATGATCGAGGCATCCCGGCGCAAGCTGCAGCGCTCGACGGTCGTCAACGCCGCCACCGGCGCCTATGAAATGCACCCGGACCGCACCAGCAACGGCACCCACTTCGAGCGCGGCGAGAGCGAGGTAGTGGCGCGCATCGAGCGGCGGATCAGCGAACTGGTCGGCTGCCCGGTCGAGAACGGCGAACCGATCCAGGTGCTGCACTATCCGCCGGGAGGCGAATACAAGCCGCACCACGACTACTTCGACCCCGCCCAGCCCGGCAACGACAGGGTGCTGGCGATGGGCGGACAGCGCATCGCCACCGTGGTCATGTACCTGAACGACGTCGTCGCCGGCGGCTCGACGGTGTTCCCGTCGCTCGGGCTCGACGTGATGCCGCGGCGCGGCTCGGCGGTGTACTTCGCCTACGTGACCGACTCGGGCGACCCCGACGCGCGCCTGCTGCACGGTGGCAGTCCGGTGCTGGCGGGCGAGAAGTGGATCGCCACCAAGTGGCTGCGGCAGCGGGCGTACATCGGGCCGGGCGCTTGAGCGAGGGCGGCGCGGATGGTGGGTCGTGAAGGACTTGAACCTTCGACCAACGGACCACCGCGCGCTGGCCGCCGCTGTGGATTCACGGCCTGCGCGGCTCGTTCCGCACCCTGGCCGAGTAGTGAGAGGTAGCCGTGAGCATCGTGGCGCGGATTCAGGGACACAAGCCGAGTGCGACTGCCGAACAGCACTACCGCTTGCGCCCGCTCGGTCCGATGCGCCTCTGGCTTCAGCGCATCGAGGCACAAATCCTCGGCGAGGCCAGCGTTGCGACGCCAATGGTCAGCGGTGCGGCGCCCGTCTTGCACGGGGTCGGCGCATGATGCCGTTGCGGTGCTTTTTTGATAACGGCGGAGGTTCACATCTATCACACCGCCGGCGGACGCGAACCGTTCACGGAATGGCTGATTGCATTGCGCGACGTTCAAGCACGGGCGCGCATCCGGGGCCGATTGGCTCGGGTGCCGGCCGGCAACCTGGGCGACTGCAAGCGGCTGCACGCCGGGGCTGCAGGAATTGCGGATTGACCACGGGCCGGAGTACCTCGGCTATCTGAGCCGCCGCGATGCCGCCCTGGTGCTGCTGCTTTGCGCCAGCGACAAGAGCCGGCGGGACGCCGCCATTGCGCGGGCCATCGAGTATCTGAAGGACGGGGAGCACCGGGGCTGAGACGATGGACGCACGCGACAGAAGCGACGAGGAGGCGCTCGCGGAAGCGCTGAAAGACCCGCAGGAGACGGCCGCCTACATCGAGGCGGTCTTCGAACTCGACGAACCGCAAACGCTGCTGCTGGCCCTGCGGCAGGTGGCCAAGGCGCATGGCATGGCCGAGGTTGCGCGCCGCGCCAAGGCGGGCGAGAAGGCGCCGTACAAGTCGCTGAGCGAAACCGGCAACCCGACGCTCACGACCGTATGCAAGGTGCTGCACGCGGTTGGAACGCAGCTGAGCGTGACGCCGGACTGACCGGTCTGCCCGAGCCAGTCCAGTCTTTGACACGATATGCGCCATTGGCGGACAATCGCGCGTG
>CAYLZU010000035.1:0-17204 GCA_964388005.1 uncultured Burkholderiaceae bacterium | reverse complement strand
GTGCCCGACATCGGCGACTTCAAGGACGTCGAGGTCATCGAGGTGCTGGTCAAGGCCGGCGACATGGTGGCGAAGGAGCAGTCGCTGATCACCGTGGAGTCCGACAAGGCGTCGATGGAGATCCCGTCGTCGCATGCCGGCGTCGTGAAGGAGATGCGGGTGAAGCTCGGCGACAAGGTGTCGCAGGGCTCGCTGATTCTGGTGCTCGATGCGGATGCTTCAGCGGCTGCGGCTGCGCCAGCTCCGTCTGGCGCTCCCGCGCCTGCGGCACCACCGAAGCCTGTGGCCGCTGCCGCAACCGCCACCGCGGCCGCGCCGGCGGCATCGAAGTTCTCCGGCAGCGCCGACCTCGACTGCGAGGTTCTGGTGCTCGGCGCCGGCCCCGGCGGCTACTCGGCCGCCTTCCGCGCCGCCGATCTCGGCAAGAAGGTGGTTCTGGTCGAGCGCTATCCGACCCTGGGCGGCGTGTGCCTGAACGTCGGCTGCATTCCCTCCAAGGCGCTGCTGCACGTCGCCGCGGTGATGGACGAGGCGGCGCACTTCGCCGACCTCGGCGTGACCTTCGCCAGGCCGACGGTCGATCTGGACAAGCTGCGCGCGCACAAGAACAAGGTGGTCGGCAAGCTCACCAGCGGTCTGGCCTCGATGGCCAAGATGCGCAAGGTGACGGTGGTGCAGGGCGTGGGCACCTTTGCCGACCCGAACCACCTCGCGGTGGCGACGCACGAGGGCACGAAGACGGTGCGGTTCGCGCAGGCGATCATCGCCGCCGGCAGCCAGGCGGTAAAGCTGCCCTTCATCCCCGACGATCCGCGCATCGTCGATTCGACCGGCGCCCTCGAACTGCGCCAGGTGCCTGGCCGGATGCTGGTCATCGGCGGCGGCATCATCGGCCTGGAGATGGCGACCGTGTATTCGACGCTCGGCACGCGCATCGACGTGGTCGAGATGCTCGACGGGCTGATGCCCGGCGCCGACCGTGATCTGGTGAAGGTCTGGCAGAAGCACAACGCCAGGCGCTTCGACAGGGTCATGCTGAAGACGAAGACCGTCAGCGTCGAGCCGAAGGACGACGGCGTGTGGGTTGGCTTCGAGGGCGAGCAGGCGCCGACGGCGGCCGAGCGCTACGACATGGTGCTGGTATCGGTGGGCCGAAGTCCGAACGGCAACAAGATCGGCGCCGACCGCGCTGGCGTCGCCGTCGATGCGCGCGGCACCATCGCCGTTGACAGACAGATGCGCACCAACGTGCCGCACATCTTCGCCATCGGGGACCTCGTCGGCCAGCCGATGCTGGCGCACAAGGCGGTGCACGAGGCGCACGTCGCCGCCGAGGCCGCCGCCGGGCAGAAGAGCTTCTTCGATGCCAGCGTCATTCCGTCGGTGGCCTACACCGACCCGGAGATCGCCTGGGTCGGCGTCACCGAGGACGAGGCGAAGAAAGTCGGCCGCAAGCTGAAGAAGGGCCTGTTTCCGTGGAGCGCCTCCGGCCGCGCCATCGCCAATGGCCGCGACGAAGGCTTCACCAAGCTGCTGTTCGACGAGGAAACGCATCGCATCGTCGGCGGCGCCATCGTCGGCACGCACGCCGGGGATCTGATCGGCGAGATCGCGCTGGCGATCGAGATGGGGGCCGATGCGGTGGACATCGGCAAGACCATCCACCCGCACCCGACGCTCGGCGAGAGCCTCGGCATGGCGGCCGAGGCCGCCGAAGGGCACTGCACCGACCTGCCGCCGGCGCGGAAGTAGGCCGCAGGCGCCGCGATGCCGATCGTGGATATCACGCTGATCGGCGAAGCGCCCTTCGCGGAGACGGCCAGCGCCGGACTTGCGCAGGCGATCGGGCAGGCGCTCGGCGCGGCGGAAGGATCGGTGTGGGTCACGCTGACCCGGCGACCAGCGGCCGACTACGCGGAAAACGGCCCGCCGCCCGAGCCGCCCCCGGTCTTCGTTCGCGTGCTTGCCGGCGGCGATGACCGGTCGACGCGGGCCGCGCAGGCGCAGGCGATCGCCGGCGCCGTCGCTGCACGGCTGTCGCGGCCGATCGAACGCGTGCACGTGATCTTCGAGCCCGACGCCGCCGGACGCGTGTACTTCGGCGGTCGACCGGATCGGGGCTGAGCGCGGAACGCCCTAGTGGCGAGGATCGAAGCGCCGGGGCAGGCGTGAAAACGGTTGGAACCAACACAGTTGCGGCCACGGCCGTCGTGACCGACAATGCATCGCATTTGCAGCGCATGGAGCTTCGATTCGGATGAAGTCAGCCACCATTCCATCGCTCCGAGTTGACCCCGAACTCAGGACTGCGGCCGAAGACGTCTTGGAAGAAGGTGAAACCCTGTCCAGCTTCGTCGAGCAGTCAATCCGCGATGGCGTGCAGCGTCGCCAGGCGCAGCGCGAATTCATCGCACGGGGGCTCAGTTCGGGCAACGCGGCGCGGCGGTCCCGGAAGTACGTTCCGGCTCCGAAGGTACTGGCGCGCCTGGAAGGAATGCTGGAAAGGGCCAAACGGTCCGCGGCCAGGAAGTGACCTTTCGCGTCCGCTTCACGCAAGAGGCGGAGGATGACCTGGTTCGGCTTTACGAATTCATCCTCGATCGCGATGCCGCGGACTGGCAGGTAGCGGAGCGCGCTCTCGAAGCGATCCGTCACGCAATCTCCGGGCTCGAGCGGTCGCCGTTCAGCTACCGGAAGGCCGTTGGCGGAGGCAGCCCTTTCCTGCGCGAGCTGGTCATTCCGTTCGGGGCCTCAGGGTATGTGGCCCTCTTCGAAATCGAGGGCAGCGACCTGGTCACGGTTCTTTCCGTTCGACATCAGCGCGAGGACGACTATCTGTAGGGCGTCGTGACTGCCTTGAGGGCCAGCGCGTCCGCCTTGCACAGGGGCGAAGTGTCAGCAAGGGGTCGGTCGAGCCTTTCCAGGCGCCCGCTCCGAAGCGATCAGCCTTTGCCTGCCGGCCAGGCGGTCGCGCCTTCCATCTCGACTTCCGCCAGCAGGCTCGCGCGGTCGCGATAGATCGACGCGACCGCCAGCACGCGGCCGCGGCGCTTGTACCGCACAAGGCAGTCGCGGGCGTCGATGTCGCCGTCGATTGCGATCTCGTCCCAGCTTTCGGCGTGGCCGACGTAGTTGATCGGCACGTCGTAGTGCTGGCTCCAGAAGAAGGGCACGGCGTCGAAGCGCTCGCCCGCGCCGAGCATGTTCCGCGCCGCGATCTGTCCCTGCCGCTGCGCGACCACCCAGTGCTCGACGCGGATCGCGCTGCCTGCGCGCGCATCGGGCCAGCGGGCGATGTCGCCGGCGGCGTAGATCCCCGGGGCGCTGCTCTGGAGCTGCGCGTCGACCAAGACGCCGCGGTCGAGCGCCAGCCCGGCGCTTTCGGCGAGCGCCAGCCGCGGCCGCACGCCGACGCCGGCGACGACGAGACCCGCGTCGATCGCGCCGCCGCTCGCCAGCAGCAGGCGGCGCGGCTCGACCGCCGCCGCCGTGTCCTGCAGGTGGAAGATCACGCCGTGCTCCTCGTGCAGGCGGTGGACGAAGTCGCCGAGCTGGGGCCCCAGCACGCGCTCCATCGGCCGCGGCTCCGGCGCCACCACGTGCACCTCGAGCCCGCGGGCGCGCAGTGCCGCCGCGACTTCGAGGCCGATGAAACTGGCGCCGAGCACCACCGCGCGCCGTTCCTCGGCCGCGCGGGCGATGATGGCGCGGCAATCGGCGAGCGTGCGCAACGTGAACACATGCGGCAGGTCGATGCCGGGCAGCGGCAGCCGCACCGGCTCGGCGCCGGTGGCGAGCAGCAGGCGGTCGTAGGGCAGGCGCTTGCCATCGGCGAGCGTCACTTCGCGCGCCCGCGGATCGATGCCGGCCACGGCAGTCGAAAGGCGCAGGTCGATGCGCTGCTCGGCGTAGAACTGCGCCTCGCGCAGCGGTATCCAGTCCTCCGGCGCGTTGCCGGCGAGGTAGTCCTTCGACAGGTTGGGGCGGTCGACCGGCGGCGCGGCGTCGTCGCTAAGCATCGTCAGGTCGCCGTCGTAGCCCTTCCGGCGCAGCATCTCGGCGGCGGCGAACCCGGCCGCGCCGCCGCCGACGATCACGATCCGGCGCGGCGCCGCCGCGGCCGAGACGGGTCTAGCAACGGTCCGGGGCCCGGCCGGCGCGCGCACGAACACCCTGCCGTCGCGCTGCTCGGTGGTCCAGCAGGCGATGGGGGCGAGCGCCGGGGCGCTGACCGCTTCGCCGCTCTTCAGGTCGAAGCAGGCGTGGTGCCACGGACAGCGGATGGTGTCGCCGACGATCACGCCGTCGGCGAGCGGCCCGTGGTAGTGGCTGCAGTGCGCGGCGACGGCGAAGAACTCGCTGCGGCGGCGCGCCAGCAGTACCGCCTCGTCGCCGACATGGCCGGCCAGCAGCGCGCCGTCGGCCAGCGAATCGGCGTCGATGCCTTCCGACAGATCCGGGCCGGGGTCGGACTGGGTTTCACTCATCGAAGCTGCCTCTCGTGTTCCGAGCCATGGCCCGGTGCGGGGCGGCTCGCCTGGAAAGGCGTCGATGCTGCGGCCCGAGCCGCGGCGGCGTCAAGTCGCCGGCATCACCGCCCGGACGATGCACGCGCCCGGTTGCGCGTGCAGGACCCGGTCAGGCGGGCGGCGTGCCATCCTTGAACATCTTCGCGAGCTGGCTGCGGAGTTCGGGCGAGTCCTGGTGCTTGTGCACGGTCACGGCGTGCTGAACGGCGGCATCGAGCAGTTCCTTCTCGCTGTCGGCGCTGATCGCGACCGTGCATTTCATTTCACTCGGAAACTGGCGGCAATCGATGTACTTGCGGCTCATGATGTCCTCCTTTTCGCTGATCGGCGAAGCGCGCCTTCGCCTCAGGGCAGGGTAATCCAGAACCGCTCGCCGGGATGCGCCGAGGCGTCGCGCGCAGGCGCCATGGGCGCGGCGGTCAGCCGGTCCGGATCGCAGGATTCCGCGACGCGGCGGCCAGCGCGAAGGAAGGCGGGCGGCGACTGCGCGAGGCCGCCGCAGCCGGGATCGATGCCGTGCCGGCGGTCGATCGCGCCTGCGGGCTAAGATCGACGCCGCCCGGAGGGGCCTGGCGGAGAGGCGCGGTGAAGACACAGCAGGAACTGAAGAGCGAAGTGGCGGCCGCCGCGCTGCGCTTCGTCCAGCCCGGCCGCGTGCTGGGTGTGGGCACCGGCTCGACGGTCGATCTGTTCATCGATGCGCTGGCGGCGGCCAAGCTCGACGTCAGGCAGGCGGTGTCCAGTTCCGAACGCAGCACGGCGAAGCTGAAGGCAATCGGCATCGAGGTGCTGGATCTGAACGACGTCGACGATCTTCCCGTCTACGTCGACGGCGCCGACGAAATCGACGGCGGCTTCCACATGATCAAGGGCGGCGGCGCGGCGCTCACGCGCGAGAAGATCATCGCCGCGGTGGCCACGACCTTCGTCTGCATCGCCGACGCCAGCAAGAAGGTCGAGGTGCTCGGCCGCTTTCCGCTGCCGGTCGAGGTGATCCCGATGGCCCGCAGCTACGTCATGCGCGAGCTGGTCCGCCTCGGCGGCGAGCCTCGCTGGCGCCATGGGGTCGTCACCGACAACGGCAACGTCGTCCTCGACGTGCACGGGCTCGCGATCACCGATCCGGTGGCGATGGAGGCGCGCATCGACCGGATCGTCGGCGTGGTGACCAACGGCTTGTTCGCCGCGCGCGGCGCCGACGTGCTGCTGCTCGGCGCGGCCGACGGCGTGCGCGAGCTGCGCCGCTGAATGCGCGCCTTGTCCGTGGCGTCGGGACGCTCCGCGCCGCGAGGCGGTGGCGCTGCGGTCGGGAGAGATGCGCCCGCCGGCCCGGCCGCCGCCTTGCGGAGGTGCTCCCGGCTCGCCGCGGCGCTGCCCTGATCGACGCCCGGCGATGCGCTGGTTCGCACGGCTTGGCGCCGCCATCCTGCTGCCGCCGCTCGCCTACCTGCTGCTGGCGCTGCTGCTGGGCCTGCTGCCGGTCAACCGCGGCTTCGAGCCGACGCCGCCGGAGGCCGGCGGCGTCTCCGTGTACCTGCGGACCAACGGCGTCCATGCCGAACTGGTGCTGCCGGCGGCGGCGCCCTTCGACTGGCGCGTCGAACTGCCGCCGGCCGAGGTAGTCGATGCCGCGCGCCTGGCGCGCCCGCCGGCGCTGGAGTGGATTGCCTTCGGCTGGGGCGACCGCGCTTTTTTCATCCAGACCCGTACCTGGGCCGACCTGCGCCCGCGCACAGCGCTCTCCGCGCTGCTTGGCCTCGGGCCGGCGGCGATGTACGTCGACTACCTCGCAAGGCCGCAGGACTACCGCGCGCAGCGCATCGACGTCAGCGCTGCCGAGTACGGGCGCCTGGTCGCCGGCCTGCGGGCGGGCTTCGCCCGCGATGCGGCCGGCCGTCCGATCCGCATCGACGATCCCGGCTACTTCGACACCGACGCCTTCTACGAAGGCACTGGCCGCTACACGCTCTGGCTCACCTGCAACGAGTGGATCCGCCGCGTGCTCGCCGGAGCCGGAGTGCGCACGGCGGCCTGGGCGCCCTTCGAGGCGGCGCTGTTCTGGCAGCTGAGGTAGGTCGCGCCGTTCGGCGGCGGCTCCCTTACCATCGGGCGCACATCGCGGCCTCAAACGCAAAGCCGGCCAGGGAGACACAATGAACCTCGAAAAGGTCATCTTCGGCGCCTTCGTCATCCTCGCCTTCACGCTGAACTTCGGCTTCTTCATCGGCGAGATCGACAACCCGAAGCACCATCACGAACTCGAGCTCGCCGCCACCATGGTGGTCAATCTGATCGCGATGACGCTGAAATTCGGCGACCGCACGCACATCGGCGCCATCCACCTCGCCACCAGCATCGTCGCCGTGATCCAGCTGCTCGCCGCCTCGGTGGTGTGGATGTGGTCGACGCAGGTGAGCCAGATGCCGACCGAGGGCGAAGTGATGGCCACCGTGGTGTCGCTGTCGGGCGGCGCGCTCGCCGCCAACTTCGTCTCGGTGACACTGCTGATCGGCGAGACGCTGCGCCGCACGCGCTGAAGCCGGGCCGCGGCCGGAGCTCGCGCCGATGACCGACATCCTGGTGCTGATCCTGCGCCGGCTGCGCGCGCCGATCGTCACCCTGATCAGCGTCTACGCGATCGCCATCTTCGGCCTGGTGCTGATGCCCGGCACCGACCCCGACGGCAATCCCTGGCGCCTGACCGTCTTCGACGCCTTCTACATCATGAGCTACACGGCGACGACGATCGGATTCGGCGAGGTGCCGCACCCGTTCTCCTACGCCCAGCGGCTGTGGATGACGGTCAGCATCTACCTCACCGTGATCGGCTGGGCCTACACGCTGGGCAGCATCTTCGCGCTGGCGCGGCATCCGGCCTTCCGCATCGCAATCGGGCGCCATCGCTTCGAGGCGCGGGTGCGGCGCATGACCGACCCGTTCTTCGTCGTCTGCGGCTACGGCCAGAGCGGGCGGAAACTGGTGGCGGCGCTCGACGAAATCGGCTTCGCCACCGTGGTGCTGGAGTACGATCCCGAACGGGCGCGCGCTCACCTGGTGCTCGACACGCGGCAGCCGTCGGCGCTGCTGATCGCCGATGCGCGCGCGCCGGACGTGCTCGAAGCCGCCGGCCTGCGCATGCCCAACTGCGCCGGCGTGGTGGCGCTCACCGGCGGCGACGAGATCAACCAGTCGATCGCGATCGGCGCGCGGGTGATCGCGCGCGACGTGCAGGTGCTGGCGCGGGTGAAGTCGCCGGGCGCGCGCGAGACGCTGGAAGCGATCGGCGGCGTCTACGTCGTCAACCCGTTCGACACCTTCGCCGTCAACTTAGGCATGGCGCTGCAGCAGCCCGACGTGCTGCGGCTCGAGGACTGGCTGAGCGGCGTGCCGGGCGCGAAGCCGCCCCAGCGCATCGAGGCGCCGCGCGGCCACTGGGTGATCGCCGGCTACGGCCGGTTCGGCCACTCGGTGGCGCAGGCGCTCGTTGCCGCCGGGCTCACCTACAAGGCGATCGACATCGATGCCGCGCACTGCGGCGAGGACGGCATCCTCGGCTCGGCGCTGGCCGAGGAGGTGCTGCGCAAGGCCGGGATCGACGAGGCCTGCGGCATCGTCGCCGCCACCGACATCGACGCCAACAACCTGGCGATCGTCAACAGCGCCCGGCGGCTGAAGCACAGGCTGTTCGTGGTCATGCGCCAGAACCTGGTCGGCAACCGCAGCCTGATCGAGGCGGCGCGCGCCGACATGGAGTTCGTGCAGTCGGTGGTGATGACCAACGAGATCGTGCAGCTGCTCACCACGCCGCTGCTGAATCGCTTCCTGATGCTTGCGCGCAGGCAGAACAACACCTGGGCCGTGGGCGTAGCCGGGCGGATCCGCGATGCGGTCGGCGACGAGGTACCGCACACCTGGGCCATCGACTGCGACCCGTCGCTGCTCGGCGCGCGGCGCGCGTTCGTCGAGAAGACCGAGCCGCCGCTCGCGCTCGCCCATCTGCTGCTGGATCCCGACGACCGGCGCGTCGGCCTGAAGGCGGTGCCGCTGCTGCTGCTCTCCGGCGGCCGCGACCTGCTGCTGCCGGACGAGAACACCCTGCTGCATCCCGGCGACCGCGTGCTGTTCGCCGGCGAAGCCGGCGTCGAGGGGCTGCAGCGGCGCACGCTTTCCGACGACGGCGCGATCGACTACCTGCGCACCGGCCGCGAGCCGCCCCGAACCTGGCTCGGACACTGGCTCGCCTCGCGCGGCGCGGCGGCAAGCGGCGTCGCGCAGTGACCGCGCGGGCGCGGTCGCCGTCTACCTGGGGATCGCGTCGAGCGGCTGCTCGAAGGCGATGAACAGCACGCAGGGCTCGGCGCTGAGGCAGGCGGCCTCGTGCATCAGTCCGGCCGGGCCGTAGGCGTACGAGCCGCGCCGCAGGCGCACCGGCTCATGGCCTTCGTAGGTGACCGTCATCTGGCCCTGCACCAGCACCATGCGCTCGGCCGAGGTGTGCTTGTGGGCGGCGATCTTCGACTTGCCCGGCACCTTGAAGAAGATGTCGACGTTCGGCTTGGCAGGATCGCCGTTGAGCACGCCGATCTGGCAGCCCTTGGGCAGGAACGGCGGGCACGGGCTCCAGAGGATGTTCCTGTCGTTCGCCTGCACGGCGCGCGGCGCGGTCGACTGTGCATCGGCAGCGGTGAGCGGCGCGGCGGAAAGGGCGGCGATCAGGGTCGCAACGCGGAAAAAGGGGTGCATCGTGGTCCTCCGGGAATCGGTCGCTCCTGCTCCGGATCGCGTGCGGCGACGGTCGATCGTCGGCAAAGCCCGCGCAGTCTCGACCGGCCCGCCGGCGCGGTCAACACAAAGCAGGAGCCATCGCGGCAACGCGTTCGATCGCGAAAGAAGCGTTGACTTGCCGGTCCGGGCTGGCGCCGGACGCAGGCTTAGGTTCACCGGAACCTCGCGCCGGGACGGGCGAGGGTGATGCGCGCCGGCGCAGCAGGGCGGGAGTGCTGCGAGGTGCAGGGCGGTCGCCGCCGGGGCGGCGGCGACCGCGGTTGGTCAGCAGCCGCCCTTCGGCTTCTTCTTGGCTTCGCTCTTCGCCGCCGGAGCCGCATCCTTCTTCGCCGGCGTGACGGCGATCGCAACCGCCTCGGTGAACGTGGCTTCCACCTGGTCGCCCTTGGCGATGCGCTTGAACTGCTCCGCGTCGGCGATGTGCAGCTCCACGGTCTGCTTCGGCCCCTTGAGCTTCACCGTCTGCCTGGCCGCATCGAGGTCGATCACGTCGGCGACGATCTTCACCTGCCGGCCGACCGCACCGGCGGGCTTCTCGCCCGGCTTGGCGGCGGCGCCGCCGGCCTGCTCGGTGCGCTGCACGATCAGGCCGCCACCCTTCTTCAGCTCGAGCGCCAGCGCGCGCAGGTACTCGACGGTGACCATGTCACCGACCTTCATCTGGTCGAAATTCTTCACCTCGGGGCCGGCGGTGACGGTGATCTCCTCGCCCTTGGCGTTCTTCAGCGTGACACCGCGGCTGGCCTTGTCGATGGCGGCGATGGTCGCCTCCACCTTGACCGTCTCGGCGATGGCGCCTTTACCGGGAGCGGTGGCTGTGGTGACGGTGCCGGTCTGGGCAACCGCCGGCAGGGCTGCAATGCAGGCGAGGGTGACGACGGTACTAAGGGCGAACTTGCGCATGCGGATCCTTTGGAAAGTGTCGGAACCGGGCCATTGCTCGGAGGGGTGGCCGGGCGGTCGACGGCTGTCGATTTTACGCAACTTCCGAAATGACCGCTGCCGACTCCGGTGGCGCCGACCCTGGCGATCGGCCGACGTGCCGGCGGTGATCGACGGCCTCACTGCGCACTGCTCTGGCCAGCCGGCGTGCAGTGCCCGCGCCGCCGTCAAAGGGCCTTGCGGGGCGCTTGTACGGCTGTCCCCGCTCGGTGCGGTCCTGACTCGCGCTGCGGAACGGCCGTATATTGGACCGGCAATGAAGGCCCTGATCGTCGACGACCATGCGCTGCTGCGCGACGCTCTGTCGCGCATCCTCGCCGGGTTGGCCCCGGGGGCCGAGGTGCACGAGGCCGCGGAACCGAAACAGGCCTTCGGGCTGATCGAACGCGATCCCGATCTCGACCTGGTTCTGCTCGACCTCGCGCTGCCGGGCATGCATGGACTGGCGGTGCTGAAGTCGCTGCGCGAGAAGCATCCGGCGATTGCTGTCGTCGTCGTCTCGGCGAGCGTCGATCGGGAAACGGTCAGGCGCGCGCTGGACTGCGGGGCCATGGGCTATATCCCCAAGTCGTCAAGCAACGAGGTGCTGAAAAGCGCGCTGCAGCTCGTCCTTGCCGGCGGCGTCTACATTCCGCCCGAAGTGCTCGGCCTTGGCGACGCGGCGACAGCGGCGCCGCAATCCGACACCCGCTCGCCGGCGGACATCGGCCTGACAGGGCGCCAGGCGCAGATCCTCGCCCTGCTGATGCAAGGCGAACCCAACAAGGTGATCTGCCGCGAACTCGATCTGGCGGAATCGACGGTCAAGAACCAGATCACCGCGATCCTGAAGGCGCTGAACGTCACCAGCCGCACCCGGGCAGTGCTCGCCGTCGAGAAGCTCGGACTGTCGCTGCCTGACGTTCGCCGCCGGCCGCGATGAGTCGGTTGCTGGGGTTGCTGTGCATCATTGCCGGCAGCGCCTTGGCACCAGCCGGCGCTGGCGCGCAGCAGCCGGCCACACTGGCGGTCGTCGCCTACCTGAGCCCGAGCCCGAATCCTCTGCAGGACCTCTTCCGGCAGGAGATGCGGCGACTCGGCCATGTCGAGGGCAAGACCTACGCGGTCGAGTACCGCACGGCAGACGGCGACTTCCGGCGGCTGCCTGCCCTGGCCGCGGAACTGGTGCAATTGAACCCGGCGGTGATCGTCGCGCAGGTCACACAGGCCGCGATTGCGGCGAAAAACGCCACGGCATCGATCCCGATCGTGATGATTGGCGTCTCTGACCCGGTCGCCTCGGGGCTCGTGGCGAGCCTTGCTCGGCCGGGAGGCAACGTGACCGGCACCTCCGCAGTCGCCGCCGGGGTCGTCGGCAAGCAGCTCGAACTCGTGCGCGAAGCGATTCCCGTCGCCTCGCATGTCGCCGTCCTGTGGAACCCGGCCAACCGCGTCTTCCAGCAACAGCAGCTGAACGAAGCGACTGCGGCCGCGCGGGAACTGAAGCTTGGGCTGAACCTCTACGAAGCGAGCAATGCGGAGGAGATCGACCGCGCCATTTCGCAGGCGGCGCGCGAATCGGCGTCGGCGCTGCTGGTGTTGGGCGAGCCGGTGTTCGTCACCCTCGCCGCGCGGATTGCCGAACTGGCGGTCCGGCACCGGTTGCCGAGCGTGAGCGGATCGCGGATCAACGCCGAAGGGGGCGCGCTGCTCAGCTACGGGCCGAACTATGACGACGCCTACCGCGGCGCCGCCAGGTACGTCGACCGGATCTTGAGGGGCGCGAGGCCCGCCGATCTGCCTGTGGAACGGTCGGCGCGGTTCGAGCTGATCGTCAATGCGAGGACCGCTCGCGCGCTCGGCATCGCGCTGCCGCCCTCGCTCGTGCTGCGCGCCGACCGCGTGATCGACTGAAGGCGGCTCAAGCCGCCTGTTCGGCTTCGCGCGCGGCGAGCAGTTGCGCGAGAAGCGCGCGCAGCTTGATCGGCGAGACCGGCTTGTGCAGCAGCGGCACGCCCTTCGCGCGTGCTGCTTCGGAAACCGCCGGGCTGGTCTCGGCGGTGATCAGCACGGCGGGCACGTCCTCGCCGACGGCGGCGCGAATGCGCGCGATCGCTTCCACGCCGCTTTCTGCCGTCTGCAGTCGGTAGTCGCAGAGGACCAGCTCGGGCGGGCGATCGTGAGCGGCAAGCTGCGCCACCGCGGCGGTGCCGTCGACCGCAGCCAGCGGCAGGCAGCCCCAGCCTTCGAGCAGCCCGCACATCGCGGTGCGCGAGTCCTCCGCGTCATCGACGACCAGCACGAACACGCCGCGCAGATCGGCGACGCGTAACGGCGCGGCGGCGGCCGCAGGCGCCGTGGCGCGCGGCAGTTCGAAAGCGAACACCGAACCGCGGTTCACCCGCGAGAACAGCTCGATGCGCGTGCCAAGCAGGACGGCCAGCCGCGCGACGATGGCCAGGCCGAGTCCGAGGCCGCTGGCGCGACGATGCTCGCCGTGGTCGAGGCGGACAAACTCGCGAAAGACCTCGTCGCGTCGTTCCTCGGGAATGCCGCAGCCGGTGTCCCAGACCTCGATGCGCATTCGGCCGGCGCGCCGGCGACAGCCAACCAGCACGCCGCCGCGCTCGGTGTAGTGGATTGCATTGGCCACCAGGTTCAGCAGGATCCGCTGCGCCAGCAGCGGATCGCCGCGCAGCCACGCGTCGCTGGCACGCAGGCGCAGATCGATGCCTTTGGCGCGCGCCAGCGGCGCGAACTGCGACTCGATCGACGCCAGCAGTTCGCGCAGCGCGAAGTCCTGGGTCGTGGCCCGTACGGCGCCCGCATCGAGCTTGGACAGGTCGAGCAGCTGGTCGAGCAGCTCGGTCAGGCTGGTCACAGCGTCGCCGACCCGCCGCGTCAGCGCCGCCTGTTCTTCCGCCGACCGGCTGCCGCGCAACTGGTCGACGAACAGCGACAGTGCGTGCATCGGCTGGCGAAGGTCGTGGCTGGCGGCGGCCAGCAGCCTGGACTTCGCCTGGTTGGCGAGATCGAGCTTGCGGCTGGTTTCCTGGATCTGCTCGAAGAGGCGCAGGTTCTCGATCGCGATCACCGCCTGCGCCGCGAACGTCTCCAGCAGCCTGACCTGCTGCGCCACGAAGCCGCGGACCTCGCGCCGCCAGATCTCGATCACCCCCAGCAGGCGATCGTGGCTCGACATCGGCACCGCAAGCACGGTCCGAACGCCCTCGCTGCGGTGCGCCTGCATGACGCCGAAATCGGGGTCGGCGAGGATGTCGACGACTTGCACCGGCCTGCGCCGCAGCGCCGCGCGCCCGGCCGCAGTGCTGCGGTTCACGGGGAAACCGCCTTCGAGGTAGCGGCAGAACGCCTGCGTGATTTCCGTGTGTGCCACCGGTTGCAACCGGTCGCCGTCGAGCAGGAAGACCGAGGCGAAGTGCGCCTCGCACAGGCGAGCGGTGTTGGTGACAATGGTTTCGAAGACCGGCGCCGCATCGGTCGGCGAGGCGCTGATCGCGCGCAGGATCTCGGCGGTGGCCGTCTGCTGCTCCAGCGCCGCCGTGATCTCGCGATTGCGTTCGTCCAGATCGCGTGTCCGCTCGGCCACGCGCTGCTCGAGGCCGGCGTAGGTTTCGCGCAGCCTCTCGGCCATCGAGTTGAACTGCGCCGCCAGATCCTGCAGCTCGTCACCGCTCGCGACATCGATCCGGTGCCCCAGATCGCCGCCGCCGAAGCGCTGCGCACCCCGGCGCAGTTCGCCGATTGGCGCCACCATCCGGCGCGCCGCGATCACGCCGACGGCGATCGCCAGCGCCAGCGCAACGAGCAGGATCAGCGCACTGCGCACGATCGAGTGAATGAGCGGAGACAGCGCTTCGCTGCGCGGCTGCTCGACGAACACCGTCCACTCCAGCGGCGCAATCCTGGCGTAGGCGGCGAGCACCGAGGCGCCGTTCAGGTCGCGACCGTCGGCGGCGAAGCCTTGCGTGGACTCCGCCAGTCGGCTCGCGTCGCGCACCTGCGGCAAGGCCGACAAATCGGTCATCTGCAGGACCAGACTCAGGTCCGGATGCGACACCAGGCGGCCGGCGGCATCGACGACGTAGGCGTAGCCGGTTTCTCCCACCTTGATCTGCGAGACGACCGCCTGGACGAACTTCAGGTTGACGTCGGCCATGACGACCGAGCCGTCGCGCGCGGCGCCGGGCATCGAGATCGTCAGATACGGTTCCGTCTGGGCGACGAAGTGCACGTCGCCGAAATGCGTCCGTCCCGCGCGCGCGGCCGGATAGCCGGGCTCGCCGGACAGATCGATGCCGCTGGCGAGACGGTCGGTCTTGATCCGCGAGACGCGCACTTGCTCGCGCCCGCTCGCGGCGATCAATGTCGCGGTGGTGATCGCCGGTTCGAGCCGAAGCAGCTTCAGCAGTTCGAACCGGCGCGCTTCGAGTTCGGCTGCGTTCGTCGGCAGCGTGCCAAGCGTTGCCCAGCCGAGACTGCGCTCGAGGTCCTCGACGAAACGCGAAACGGCTGTCGCGGCGGCCCGTGCCTTTTCGCGCTGCAGCGCTTCGAGCATCTGCAGTCGATCGCGATGCGAGACCCAGGTCTCCAGCGCACCGCTGCCGATCAAGGCGACCGCCAGCAGCGCGGCTACGAGCAACGCGTATCGGACGGCGATCGGACGGCGAGCCATGCGGTCAATTTTGCGCCCGGCGCGGAGGCATGCAACAGGACCTCTGTCTCGCGGCCGCCCTGTGCCTCGTTGCACGACCTTCGACAGAGGCAGGGCCGACGTCGACCGGGCAGGGACCGAGGATTCGCGTCTCGTGACGACCGCCGACGAATGGAGCGTTCTCGCCTCGCACCTACTCGAAGATCCGGTCGGCTCGCACCCGCAGCGCCGGCGGCACCGTCAGGTCGAGCGCGCGCGCGGTCCCGAGACTGATCGTCAGCTCGAACCTGACCGGCTGCTCCACCGGCAGATCCGCCGGCTTGGCGCCTCTGAGGATCCTGTCGACGTACGTCGCGGCGCGTCGGAACAGGACGGCAAAGTCTGGTCCGTAGGACACCAGGCCGCCCAGTTCGACGAACAGCCGCTCCTCGAAGATGGTCGGGATCCGGTTCGCCCGGGTGAAGTCGACGATGACCTGCCGGCGCTTGAACGTGATCGGGTTGTCGATCACCAGCAGCGCATCGCCACGGGTCCAGTTCGCCGCCGCGAGCGCGCCTGGCACGGCATCGGCACTTCGCGCCTCGATCGACATGAGCGTCAAGCCCGCCGTCCCTGCCGCAGCCTTCAGGTCCGCGAACAGCAGTTGCTGAGACAGGCTGGTCGAATCCCACAGGCAGGCCACGCGCACGATCGCCGGCGCGACCTCCTTCAGTACCTCGAGCCGCTTTGCCGTCAGCTGAGGCGAGACGGTGCTCAATCCGGTGACGTTGCCGCCGGGTCGCGAAAGACTCTGCACGAGGCCGATCTTTTCAGGATCCTGTGACAGGGCCACCAGAATTGGAATCGACTTTGTGGCGTGACCGGCGGCAAGGGCCGCCTGTGTCCCCGAAACCACGATGACATCGGGTTTCAGGGACACCAGTTCGCGCGCGAGGGCCGGCAGGCGCTCAGGAATGCCGTCCGACCAGCGCCGGTCGATACGGACGTTTCGACCTTCGACGTAACCGAGATCGTGCAACCCCTGCCGCAGGCCTTCCCAGGGCGGATTGTCCTGGTTGCCGAGGATGCCGATTCGATGTGGTGTCGGCGTCGGCCTTGCGTTCAGCAGCGGCACGGCCAGCGGGCTGATCGCTAGGATCGCGGCCAGGATCAGTTGCAACCACTTCATCTCGCTCATCGTCGTCGGGCAAGCCGAAAGCCGCTCATGTCGAAGATACGTTGACCCGGAGCGGCGCCGCATTCGGTCTGGAAGCGACGATCCGAGCGAGCTGGCCGTCGCCGGCCGGTGGGCACTGGTCGCGGCGGCAGGACTTGAGTCCCGTGACCTTCGTCGCGTGCCGGGTGCCGCGGCCAGACTTCAGTCCAATGGTCCTCCGGTGGTGGTTTGTTGACAATGGCCTGCACGTTGCACCAAGGGGCAGCGCCGGACCGGCGAACCTCACGGCCGCAACTTCAGCCTGACCCGGGAGGACAGTCGATGCTTGGCAGACTCGATCGGATCGTCTTGGCGCCGGCTGCGATCGCAGCCGCGCTGACCTGTGCCTGTGCGCTGGCCGGCTCAACCTCGGCGGCGGCGCAGGAGAGGATTGCCGACTTCACGGATCAGACGGGCGAATTTGCCGGCGGCCGGATTGCCGGGTTCGAGGCCGCTGCTGCGCCCGATGCACTGCGCGTTCGCCTCGAGCAGCTCTCGGAGACCGAGGTCAAGCAGTTCTATCTCGGCTGCTCCGGCGCCGCCATGAGCGGGCGGCTCGGCGGCGGCGAGACAGCGGCCTGCTCGGTCGTTTACGACGTGCTGTTGAAGCGGCACTTCGACGGCGACTTTGGGGCGCTGCTCGCCTGGTCCCGTGGCCAGGCGCACGACGGCGGAGTGCCGGCGATGATCTGCAACTGACGAGTCGCTGTTCCCGGTTGGTCCTGGCCGGCCGCGTGTCGGCCAGCGCGACGGCTGTCGTCAGGAGCTGCGCCGGGCGCGGGCGATCGCGAAGATCAGCAAGGCGATCGCCGGCAGGGCAACGAGCGCGAGCCAGCCGAAACCGCCGCCAACCACTAACATCGCCAACGCGACTCCGACGGCGAGCGCGACCAGCCAGAACAGCAGGAAGGCGGCAGCGCCGCGCCACGGCATCTTGATTGCTCGCTGGTCCGATGTGGGGCGGCACGAGCGCCGTCCTCGATTCAGCCCTTCGAATCGCGCGCCTCGCGGATCGCCCGCCACACCCGCTCCGGCGTCGCCGGCCTCGCGATGTCGGTCACGCCGAGCGGCCGCAGCGCGTCGATCACGGCGTTGATCA
>CAYLZU010000034.1:0-17876 GCA_964388005.1 uncultured Burkholderiaceae bacterium | reverse complement strand
AATGCGTGCTGCGACGGTAACGTCTCGCGGCCGGGATCGTCGTCGCGCGCGGCTGGGCGGCGCGACGCCGCGCCCGTAGCCTCGGGCCGGACAGTTCTGAACACCTGACTGGCGACAATGCTCGGCAACAGGGCTGGCGTCGCCCCGGCGGAGCCTGCCCCGGCAGGCCTTAGGCCGGGGGCCGGGGCCCAGTTTGACGGCGCCGTGATTGGGTCCCGGCCTGCGCCGGGACGACGCATCTGGTGCGATCCTGCCTCGATACTTCGCGCTGCTGAGGTTCCTCGCTAATCAGGTCGAGGCAAGGGCCGGCGCCACGCGCCGCTCCGGGCCGCGGGACTGCACGGCCGCCGGGCGGCGCGGTCAGGCGCTCGACGAGGCCGCCACGGCGCGGCTGCGCGCCAGCCGTACCGGGCGCTGCAGCGACAGGAACTGCGCCGTTGCCGCCGACCACGAGTGCGCCAGCGCGAACTCGCGGCAGCGCCGCCGGTCGATCTTCAGCGCTGCCGCGGCCGCCAGCCGCAGATCGTCGTGCAGCACGCCGACGCCGGAGTTTCCGACGACGTCGAGCGGCCCCGGCACCGGGTAGGCGGCCACCGGCGTGCCGCAGGCCAGCGCTTCGAGCAGTACCAGGCCGAAGGTGTCGGAGCGGCTCGGAAAGACGAACACGTCGGCGGCGCTGTACAGCCGCGCCAGCTCGGCCTGCGGCAGCACGCCGAGGTAATGCGCTTCCGGAAAGCGCTGTTTGAGCATCGGCAGCGCCGGGCCGACGCCGGCGACGACCTTGCTGCCCGGCAGGTCGGCAGCCAGGAAGTCGCCGATGTTCTTCTCCACCGAGACGCGGCCGACGTGCAGGAAGATCGGCTTCGGCGCCGACAGCGGCAGCGGCGGCGCAGGCGCGAAGGCGTCGGTGTCGACGCCGCGCGTCCACAGCGCCACGTTGTCGATGCCGTTGCCGCGAAGCTCGTCGGCGACCGTCTCGGTCGGCGCCATCACCACCGCCGCCGCCCGGTGGAACCGCCGCAGCGCCGCCCAGGTCCACGCTTCCGGCACCCGGTACATCGCCCGCAGGAACTGCGGAAAGCGCGAGTGGTAGGCGCTGGTGAAGGGAACGCCATGGCGTCGGCACCAGAGGCTCGCGGCGCGGCCGAGCGGGCCTTCGGTGGCGATGTGCACCGCCACCTCGTCGCCGCCGGCGAATTCGGCCGCCAGCCGGCGCGCCACGCCGGGGTAGGGGAGCACGGCCAGCCGAATCTCGGCGTAGCCCGGGCAGGCGACGGTCAGGAACTGGTCCGGCGAGATCACCGCCGTGCCGTGGCCGGCGCGGGCGAGTTCGCGCTGGGTCGCCTCGATCGTGCGCACGACGCCGTTGACCTGCGGCCACCACGCATCGGTGACGGTGACGATCTTCAGGCGACGGTCTCCAGCGGCGGCGTTCGGATGCTCCCCGCCGGCGGGGCGGCGGCTTCGAGCGCCGGCACAGGCTCGCTCTCGGCCCAGTGCGGGACCTTCTCGCCCGGCGACAGGATCTCGTTCCAGCGGACGATGCGCAACTCGCCGTCGTGAGTCTCCACCACCGCCGTCAGACTCTCGACCCAGTCGCCGCTGTTGCAGTAGGCGAGCCCGTCGACGGTACGGATCTCGGCGTGATGGATGTGGCCGCACAGCACGCCGTCGTAGCCGCGCCTTCGCGCCTCGCGCACCAGCACCTGCTCGAAGCTGCTGATGAACGCGACCGCGTTCTTGACCCTGTGCTTCAGGTACGCCGACAGCGACCAGTAGCCCAGGCCCAGTTTCGCCCGCACGGTGTTGAAGTGGCGGTTCAGCCACAGCACGAAGTCGTACAGCTGGTCGCCGACGTGAGCCAGCCACTTGGCATGGCGGATGACGCCGTCGGCGAGATCGCCGTGCACGATCCAGAGCGTTCGCCCGTCGGCGAGCCGATGCTCGGCCTCGTCGGCGAGCGCGATGCCGCCGAAGTCGAGGCCGACGAACTGGCGGCCGAACTCGTCGTGGTTGCCGAGCACGTAGACCACCCGCGTCCCCTTGCGCGCCTTGCGCAGCACCTTCTGCACCACGTCGTTGTGCGGCTGCGGCCAGTAGAAGCCGTTGCGCAGCGCCCAGCCGTCGATCACGTCGCCGACGAGATACAGCACGTCGGATTCGTTGTGGCGCAGGAAGTCGAGCAGATACTCGGCCTTGCAGCCGCGCGTGCCGAGATGGATGTCGGAGATGAAGATAGCGCGGTAGCGATGGCCGGCGCGATGGCGGCCGGGGGCATCGTGGGTGGTCGCGGCGGTGCCCCGCTCGGCGGGCAACTCTGCCTTCAGTGCGATGCTGTTTCGGAGGTAGGCGGCGAGGAAGGATGCACGCATGTTGTTGAAAGACTAGGGAGTCTTTTTGACGCCTTGATTACCCTGCCGAGGCCGTGGCCGCGAGCGGCCGTTGACGCAGCGCAAGCGCCCTGCGCGTGTCACTGTCCTGTCATCGGCGGCCGGTGCTTTGCGGCGATAGTCTTGCCGGTATCGTCCGCGCGAGCCTTGGTGCCGAAGGTCGAACCCGGCAAGTGAAGGCCGGGATGTCATTGCCCGCGCGGCGGGTCGTCCCGGGCATCAGGCCGTCGCGCATGATCGGAGAAGTCGCTGCCATGCCGCGCTCCAGCGGCGCCAACCTGGTCCAAATCGTGTCGCGCGATGGCGGCGGCATGCGTGTCCGCGTCCGCGGCCTGCTCGGCTGTCCGGCGCTGGCGCGCTGGATCGACGAGCAGGCGGCGAGGTCCGGGCTGCCCGCCGGGGTGAAGTGGGCGCGCGCCAGCAGCGACACCGGCATCGTCCGCATCGCCGGGGCGGGCGGCGACGACGTCGAGCGTTGGCTGCGCCGCTGCGTCGGCAGCTTCTTCGGCGATCGGATGGACACCCGGCCGCAGGCCGCGGCGCTGCGGCCGCCGCCGCCGCCGTCGGTGCGCAAGCCCCTGCAACCGCCAAGGGCCGGCGCGAAGCAGGCGGCGCCTGCCGGCTCGGCGCCAACCGCGCCGGCTCCGGAAGCAGCAGGCGCCGACTGGCACGCGATGCCGGCTTCGATGCTGTGGGCGCGGCTTGCCGCCGACGCTGGCGGTCTCGCCGCCGCCGACGCGGCGCGCCGGCTGGCGCGCGACGGCCCGAACCGGATCAACGACATCGCCGGCCGCAGCGATGCCGAGATCCTCGCCGGGCAGTTCGGCTCGCTGCCGGTGGCGCTGCTGGCCGGCTCGGGCGCGGTGTCTCTGGCCAGCCGCGCCTGGGCCGACGCGGCCGCCATCGGCGCGGTGATCGCCGCCAACGCCGGCATCGGCTTCTACACCGAGCGCGAGGCCGAGCAGACCGTCTCCAGCCTGCGGAGGATCACCCCCGGCCAGGCGCGGGTGCTGCGCGACGGCGCCGAGGCGAGCATCTCGTCGGACCAGGTGGTCGTCGGCGACGTGCTGCTGCTGAAGCCCGGCGCGGCGATCGCGGCCGATGCGCGGGTGATCGAGGCGTACCGGCTGTCGACCAACGAGGCGCCGCTGACCGGCGAGAGCCGGCAGGTGCGCAAGGAGCCGGTCGATGCCCTGCCGGCCGACACGCCGGTGGGCGAGCGGCGGAACATGGTCTTCATGGGCACGGTGGTCTCCGGCGGCATGGGCAAGGCGGTGGTGGTGGCCACCGGCGAGCGCACCATGCTCGGCGGCATCCGCCGGCTGGCGCAGGCCGCCGAGCAGCCGTACACGCGGCTGCAGAGCGAACTCGACGGCCTCGGCCGCAATCTCGCCATCGGGGCGGCGGTGCTGTGCGCGGGCGTGTTCGGGCTCGGCCTGGCCCGCGGCCGCGCCGCCGGGCCGCTGCTGCGCACGGCGGTGTCGCTCGGCGTGGCGGCGATTCCCGAGGGTCTGCCGACGGTGGCCACCAGTCTGCTCGCCGCCGGCATCCGCAAGCTGCGCGGCCGCAACGTGTTCGCGCGCAAGCTCGACGCGGTGGAGAACCTCGGCGCCGTCGACGTCGTCTGCTTCGACAAGACCGGCACGCTGACCGAGAACCGGATGCGCGTCGAGTCGCTGGTCGTCGGCGGCAGGCGGCTGCGCGCCTCGAGCGCGGCCCGCGTCGGGCTGCCGCCCGAGTGGCTGCTGGTGGCGGCGCTGAACAACGAGCTGGAGACGCGCGACGGCCAGCTCGCCGGCTCGGCCACCGAAATGGCGTTGGTCGACTTCGCGCGCGCGCAGGGGGCTGAGGTCGAGGCGCTGCGCCGGCGGCACCCGCAGATCGCCGTCAAGCACCGCTCCGAGCACCACCCGTACATGGTGACGCTGCACGGGCCGGCCTCCGGCGGCTGGCTGCTGACGGTCAAGGGCCGGCCGCAGGAGGTGCTGGCGCGCTGCAGCCGCTGGCACGACGGCCGGCGCATCGTCGCGCTGACCCCGGCGCGGCGCCGGCAGCTGCTCGAACTGAACGACGCGCTGGCCGTCGAGGGCAATCGCGTGCTCGCCTTCGCGGTGCGCCGGCAGGCGGGCCGCACGCTCGGCAAGACGCGCGAACTGACGTGGCTGGGGCTGGTCGGCCTCGCCGATCCGGTGCGCTCCGGCATCGAGCAGTCGATCGCCCGCTTCAAGGCGGCGGGCATCCGGCCGGTGATGCTGACCGGCGACCAGCCGGGCACGGCGCAGGCCGTCGCCGCCCGCATCGGCCTCGACGGGCCGGGCAAGGTCGCCGACGCCGGCGCGCTGCCGGAGGATCCCGAGGCGCTCGGCGACGCCGTCGACCGCGCCGCCGGTTTCGCCCGCACCAGCCCGGGCATGAAGCTGGCGATCATCAAGGCGCTGCAGCGCCGCGGTCACGTCGTGGCGATGACCGGCGACGGCATCAATGACGGGCCGGCGCTGAAGATCGCCGACGTCGGCGTCGCGATGGGCGTCTCCGGCACCGATTTCGCGCACGCGATGAGCGACCTGGTGCTGCAGGACGATCACCCGGACGGCCTGCTGACGGCGATCGCCGAAGGGCGCACCGCCTACCTGAACGTCAAGAAGGCGGTCCGCTACCTGGTGTCGACCAACGTCAGCGAACTCGCCGCCACCGCGCTGTGCGTCGCCGCCGGGCTGCCTGAGCCGCTCGACCCGCTGCAGCTGCTGTGGACCAACCTCATCACCGACGTGTCGCCGGCGATCGCCCTCGGGCTGGAGCCGCCGGAGCCGGACATCCTCGAACGGCCGCCGTTTCCACGGGCGGAAGGCTTCCTGCGGCGCGACGACTGGAAGCGGGTGGCGGTCGACGGCGGCATGATCACCGCGGCGTCGATGGCCGCGTATCTTTACGGCGTCAGCCGCTACGGCCCCGGGCCGAGGGCGCAGACCCTCGCCTTCATGACCATGACCAGCAGCCAGCTGCTGTACGCGCTGACCGCGCGCTCCGATGCCCCCCTGAGCCTGATCGGCAACAGCCGGCTGCGCGCCAATCCGTGGCTGGTCCGCACGGTGCTGATCTCGCTCGCCGCGCAGGCCGGCACGGTGCTGTTCCCGCCGCTGCGGGGGCTGCTGCGGACCACCCCCATCGGCCTTGCCGATGCCGGCGTCATCCTCGCGACTGCCGCCGTGCCGGCGCTGGCGCGCGAGGCGATCAAGCGGCTCGGCGGCGGGCGCGATGGTGGTGCCACCGCGAACGGCCGCTCCGCATCGCTCATCCCGGAAAACGCAGCGCGGAGTGCAGTCCAGTGACCGCGATCCTCGCCCACGAGACCTCGACGCGGCTGCGGCTGAAGCTGCCGGCGAGCGCCGACCTCGAGGCGATGCACGATGCGCTCGCCGCGCTGCCCGGCGTGAGCTCGCTGCGGCTGGCGCCGGCGGCGCGTTCGGTCGTCGTCGGCTACGACGGCCGCCCCGCGACCCGGCGCGAGGTGCTGGCGCAGGCCGAGCGGCTGGCAACGGTGCCGTCGGCGCAGCGAGCCCCGAGCGCCGCGCCGTCGGGGCTGTCGCTCGAAGCGGCGCTGGCCGCCGGCGCGCTGGTGCCGCTGCTGCCGCCGCAGCTGCGGCCGGCGGCAGCGCTGCTGCTGGTCGGCGCCCGCACTGCCGGCGCGCTGCGCAGCGGCGCCGAGCCGAGCGGCGCCGTCCTCGATGCGATCGCGCTCGCCTCGACGGCGTTGACCGGCCATCCTCTGACGGCGACCGCCTCGGTGCTGATCGGCGCCGCCGCCGAGCGCTGGCGCGACGCGCTGGTCGACGACACCGATCGCCTGCTGGCGCAGCTGATGCCGGCGGAGGCCTCCACCTACCGGGTGCGGCGCGGCGCGCCCCCGGCCGCGCGCGCGACCGTGCTGGAGCCTTCGCAGCTGCAACCCGGCGACTGCCTGCGGCTGGAAGCCGGCGACGTGGTGCCGGCCGACGGCATCGTCACCGAAGGGTCGGCGGCGACGGCCGACTGGCTCGGCGGCGGCGAAGTGGCGCTTCGCGCCGGCGACCGCGTCGGCTCCGGCGAGCGGCTCGTCCGCGGCGCCGTGACCCTGCGCGTCGAGCGACCGGCAGCGGCCTCGCGCGCGGCGCGGCTGCGCGCGCACCTGCGCCACGCGCTGCGCTCGAGCGAAACCGCCGGGCCGCTGACGCCGGACCTGCAACGGCTGGTGGCGCTGCCGATCAGCGCCGCCGGCCTGGTGCTGGCGCTGACCGGCGACACGGCGCGCACGGCGTCGATGCTGCTGGCCGATCCGCAGTTCGGCCTGCAGCTGGCGCACCCGGTGGCGCGGGCGGCGGCGGTCTACGCCTCGGCCCGGCACGGCGCGCTGATGAGCGGGCTCGACGCCATCGAGCGCCTGGCCGCGGCGAGCACCTTCGCCTTCGAGGACGTCGGCGTGCTGGCCGATTCGACCTGGCACATCGAGCGCGTGATCGCCCAGGACGCCTACGTCGATGCCACGGTGGCCGAGCGCTGGCTGCTGCAGCTGATGGGCGCCTCCGCCATCGAGGCCGCGCACGGCTTTCCCGACGAGCGCGTGGCGGCCTGGCGCGAACATGGCGCCGTGCTGCCGCTGCCCGACGGGGACGGGGCAGCGCGCGTGCTGCACATCGGCGGCGCGCTGCTGCTGGCGCGCACCTGGGGCATCGAGCTCACCGAACCCGACCGGCGCAGCCTGGTGCGGCGGCTCGGCATCGTCCAGGACGGCAGGCTGATGGCGACGGTGCACCTCGGCTGCCGCCTGCGCCCGGGTGCGAAGGAGCGCTTCGCGGCGCTGCGCGCCCTCGGCGTGCGGCGCATCGCGGTGTTCACCGAAGATCCGGCGGCGGTGCCGGCGGCGGCGCTCACCGCGCTCGGTGCCGACGCGGTGGTGAGCAGCGACCGGGCGGCGCAGGAGCGCTGGCTCGACGAGGCGGTGGCGCGCGGCGAGCGGGTGGCGCTGGTTCACACCGGCCTGCGCGACATCCTGCCGCCGGGCGGCCTGAGCCTGTGCCCGGTCGATGCCGAAGCCGGTGCCCACGGCGTGCTGCTCGGCGAACCGCTCGCCGCGCTGCTCGCCGCGCGCGCCGAGGCGCGGCGGCTGCGGCGGGCGCTGCGCTGGCAGTTCGGCGGCTCGGTGACCGCCAACTCGGTGCTGATGGTGCTCGCCGCCATGCAGGCCGCCTCGCCGATGGCGATCAGCGCGCTGCGCCACGGCTTCGCGCTGCTGCTGCTGCAGGCGAGCGCGAGGCTGGCGAGCGCCGGCGAGCCTTCGCCGGCGCGACCACGCGCAGCGCCGACGTCGCGGCGAACCGTTCAACGAAGGACCGTGAGGAGTCATCCATGATCGACCTGAAGGATTTCGCCCGCCCGCCCGTGCTGCTCGCGCTGGCCGGCAGCGCCGCGCTGGGCTTCGCCGCCGGCTTCGTGCTCGGCCGCGACCCGCGGCTGCTGCAGCGCGTGCTCGCCGCCGCGGCGGCCAGCTGGGAGCAGACGCGGCTGGCGGTGGCCGAGGCGCGCGAGGAAGTCGCCGACCAGTGGGCCGAGGCGACCGAGGCGGCCCGCAACGACATCGAGGAGGCGGCCTTCGCGGCGGCGGCCGCGGCGGCGGCAGCGGCCGAAGCGCAGGCTTCGACGTCGCCACCGGCCGCCGAACCGGAGCCTGCCGAAGCGAAGGCCGCCGCGCCACGGGGCCGGCGCAGCCGCGCGGCGGCGTCGCGTCGGACGACGACGCACTGACACGGCGCGGCGGCGTCGAGGCGGCCGCGCGGGCAGCGGTGCGCATCGGTGTGTCATCGACGTCGCGCATACTGCCCGCTCCCGAGTTCGGCGACCACGGTCGCCTCCTGGCTGCGCGAGCGCGGCGGCGCCGACAGGCAGCGGTGTGAAGCATCCCGGATGGTGGATGCCGCCGGCTGCCGGGCCCGCCCCTCGCGCGACCATCGCCAGAACGGGGCGGCAAAGCCGGTCACGAACCTGTCGCCGCCAGGAAACCCGCGGCGGGTATGTTGAGGTTCTTTCCCAGCAGAGTGAACCCGCCATGAACGCAGTTGCGGATCAGATTGCCGGCGACGACCAGTCGCCGGCCCACCAGCCGATGCCGGCGCAGGGCATCGCCGCCGAGCGCGAAGCGCGGATCGCGGTCGCTGCCTTCTACTTCGCCGAAGCGCGCGGCTTCGAGCCGGGCCACGAACTCGACGACTGGTTGCGCGCGGAGAAGCAGATCGACGCCGGGCAAGCCGGCGTGCACTGAGCGAGTCGCAGGGCCGGCGTCGGCAGTACCGGCGAAGCCGCGGCAATACGTCGTCAGTCGCGGCGGCACCGCTGCGTGCGCCGCGAGTCGGCTTGCCTGCGCCACCGTTGCGAGGCGACCGCGCCGTGCAGCTCGCCGTCCCGGGGCACGCGTTGCCGACTGGATCGCCAGCGGTGCGATCCGTCGCCGGCGGTTCATCGCCATGTCATCGAACTTCAAAGCTGCGGTCACATCGCGCCGTCACCATCCGTGCTTTCAACGAGCGGAGGTCCGCATGGCGCAGCACGAAGACGATGTCGTCAGCAATACGTCGAACAACACCCACCTGCAAACGATCCTGGATCGACAACTGGCCAACCCGTCGCGGCGGGCGGCGTTCCGCAGCGGCTTTGGTCTGGCCGCAGTGTCTTTCCTCGGTGCGGGCACCGCGGCGGCGCTGACCGGTTGCGGCGGCGATGACGACGATCCGCTGCCCGTCGAGCCGCCCCGTTCCAGCCCGCTCGGCTTCTCGGCGATCAACACCTCCACCGGCGACACGGTGTCGGTGCCGTCCGGCTACTCGGCGCAGATCATCCTGCCGTGGGGCGATCCGATCCGCGCCGGCGCGCCGGCCTTCGCCCGCGACGCCTCGCAGGGCTGGCAGGAGCAGGAACAGCAGGTCGGCGACAACCACGACGGCATGCACTTCTTCGGTTTCAACGACGCCGGCAACGGCCCCGGCACGCGCAGCGACGAGGGCCTGCTGGTGATGAACCACGAGTACATCAACGTCGAGTACCTGTACGCGCCGGGCGACGACCCGAACGACTGGCTGAACCCGTTCACCTTCGAGAAGGTGCGCAAGGGCCTTGCCGCGCACGGCGTCTCGGTCGTGCATGTCACGCGCGCCGCCAACGGCACCGTCAGCCACAAGCTCGACTCGCCGTACAACCGCCGCATCACCGGCTACACGCCGATGACGCTCACCGGCCCCGCCGCGGGCAATGCGCTGCTGCGCACCGCCGAGGATCCGACCGGCCGCGAGGTGCTCGGCACGCTGAACAACTGCGCCCATGGCTACACGCCGTGGGGCACCTATCTCACCTGCGAGGAGAACTTCAACGGCTATTTCGGCTGGAACGGCACGCGGACGCCGTCGGTGCTGGAGAACCGCTACGGCATCACCCAGAGCGGCTTCGGCTACCGCTGGCACACCGCCGATCCTCGCTTCGACGTCAACGCGACGCCCAACGAGCCGAACCGCCACGGCTGGGTGGTCGAGATCGACCCGTTCGACCCGAATTCGAAGCCGGTCAAGCGCACCGCGCTCGGCCGCTTCAAGCACGAGAATGCCGAGCACGTGCTCGCCGCCGACGGCACCGTGGTCGTCTACATGGGCGACGACGAGCGCAACGAGTACATCTACAAGTTCGTCTCCAGCGGCAAGTTCGACGCCGCCAATCCGCGCTCGCCGGCCAACCGCAACCTGCTCGACTCCGGCACGCTGTACGTGGCGAAGTTCGATGGCGCCGTCGGTTCCGGCCGCGGCACCGGCACCTGGATCGCGCTGGTGCAGGGGCAGAACGGGCTGACGGCCGAAAACGGCTTCCCCGACCAGGCGACGGTCCTGATCAACGCCCGCGCCGCCGCCGACCGCGTCGGCGCGACGATGATGGACCGGCCGGAGTGGATCACCGCCAACCCGGGCAAACGCGGCGAAGTGCTGGGCACGCTGACCAACAACAACCGCCGCGGCACGACGCCGGCGAGCAGCAACTCGTCCGGCGGCACGACGGCGGCCGGGTCGGCGCGGCCGGCGGTGGATGCGGCCAATCCGCGCTCGAACAACGTGTGGGGCCACATCATCCGCTGGAACGAGGCCAACGGCGATCCGAAGGCGACCACCTTCACCTGGGACTTCTTTGTCCTGGCCGGCCAGCCGAGCGTCACCGGCGAGCGGGCGCCGTCGTCGAACATCAATGCGAACAACCTGTTCAACAGCCCTGACGGCCTGTGGTTCGACCGCAATGGAAGGCTGTGGATCCAGACCGACGGCGCCTTCACCAACACCGGCGACTACGCCAACATGGGCAACAACCAGATGCTGTGCGCCGACCCGGTCACCGGGGAGATCCGCCGCTTCCTGGTCGGTCCGTCCGGTTGCGAAGTGACCGGGGTGGTGATGACGCCCGATTCGCGGACGATGTTCGTCAACATCCAGCACCCGGGCGAACTCGGCGGCCATCCGAACGCGCCGCGCAATCCGCCCACCGGCCAGCAGCAGGTCGGCACCGTGTGGTCCGAGAACCAGATCGCCCGCGATCCGACGCGCTTCTCGCGTTTCCCGGAAGGCGGCACTTCCGGAAGGCCGCGTTCGGCCACGGTGGTCATCCGCAAGCTCGACGGTGGCGTGATCGGCAGTTAAGGCGCGCGCCTCTGGCGCATCGCCCCGGGGGCCGCGGCTTCGGCGCGGCCCCTCGCCTGCCGGCGGCGCCATTGCCGGTGCTCCTTCCGGTCGGAGGTCGAACGTGCGTATGGCTGACTTCCGGCCCAATCGCGCGCGCCGCTGTCAGACGCTTCGCTCGTCTGACGTGATGCCGCCCGTGCCGGCGCGCGTGCTGTTCGTCTCGGTGGCGCTGGCGGGGGCGGCGCCGGCAACGGCGCAGGATCCGCTGCGCGGCCGCGACATCTACCTGAACGCAGCCCTGGTCAAGCAGCAGCCGGGCCTGCGCAGCTGCGTGCAGTGCCATGGCCTGCCGCCGGACCGCAAGCTGTGGGGCGCCAGCCCGGCGCAACTGCAGGGCGCCTTCGCTTCCGTGACCCCGATGGGCCGCTTTGCCACCGAGCTGCAGGCCGCCGACGTCTCCGACCTGTCGGCCTTCCTCGCCGACCCGACCGCGGTGCCACTGCCGCTGCCCCGGGTCTTTCCGCTGGCGCCGGAGTTCGCGGCACTGCCGGCGACCAGCAGTCCTGAGCTGGCCTTCGTGCTGGAAAACGCCGGCAGCGGCTCCTTCACGCTCGGCTCCGAGCCGCTGCGCGTTGTCGGCGCCGCAAGCGGGTCGTTCCGCCTGGACCCCGGCAACTGCACGCCCGGCGCGCTGCTCGCGCCCGGCGCTGCCTGCGGATTCGCCCTGCGTTACGCGCCGGGCAGCGGGGCGCCGGCGGCGGAGGAGGCTGAACTGCGCATCGAGTACGCGAGCATCGCCCGCGCCACGACCGTGACCCTGCGCGGCCGGGCCGATGCGCTGCCCGCCGCGACGCTGTCGGCGACCGGCCTGAGTTTTGCGCCGCAGTCGGTCGGCTCGTCGAGCGCGCCGCAGCAGATCGTGCTGAGCAACATCGGACAGGCGGTGCTGGCCGTGAATGCGGTCACGACCAGCGGCAACCATGCCGGTGACTTCACCGTCGATGGCTCGTGTGGAGCGTCGGTGCAGCTGGCGCCCGGCGCCCAGTGCGCCTTCGAGGTTCGCTTCGCACCGGTCGCCGTCGGCACGCGAACGGCGCAGGCGGAGCTCACCTGGAACGGCGGCAGGGCCGCGGTCGCCTTGAGTGGCGTCGGCGGGCCGGCGGCCGTCTCGCCGCCGGTCGTCGAACCTCCTGCATCGCCGTCGTCCGCCGGCACGGGGGGCGAGGGCGGCGGCGGCGCTATGTCGCCGCTGTGGGTGGCGCTGTTGCTGGCGATCGGCGTCGGCCGGCGCTTGCGGCGGCGCGACTCCGCCTGAAGAAGGTTCGCCGGGCCGCCCGCGCGGGCGGGACGCGGGCGCCGTTCCGTCAGCGCCCGCTCGACGCGCGGCGCCGCCGGATCAGCATCGCACCAAGAGCAGCAGCGACCAGCAGTCCGCCGGCGGGTTCGGGCACGCGGTTGAATGCCGGGTTGCCGTCGCCTGTCCCCTGGGCGATCTCGTACAGAAAGGCCGGAGGCAGCGACGCGATCGCCGGCAGGAACGAGAACGTCGCGTTGCCGGCATCCAGGCCGATGAAGGTGCCGCCTGCGAACACAGCGTCGCCGTAATCGAGGTCGGCAAGGGTGTAGGGCGCGCCGTCGAAGTCGAACTTGAAGCCGGTCAGCGCGTACAGGTCTTCGCCGCCGATTCCCATGCCCGGCGTCGAGGCGTCATCGAACGCGAACGAGCCGTTGAAGGTCTGCGGGGCCAGCGGGCCGCTGATGACCTCGACGCTGAAGTTGTAGTTGACGATCGCCGCCGCGGCGGGAGGGCCGAAGGCAAGCGCGGCCAGCCAGAGCAGGAAGGCGATTGGTCGATAGGGTCGGAACATCGGGGACTCCGGGGTGACGGGGTTGCACATCAGAACGGCAGGTCGAGCAGTTCGGCGACGTTGACGCCGCTGACGCCGACCAGTTCCACCATCGCCCGCGGCAGCGCCGGCCCGGCAGAGCCGTCGAGGTCGAAGGTCACGATCGTCCGGCCCGGTCCGGGGGTGACGCCGAAGTAGCCATCGCCCACCGGATCGCTGCCGCTGTAGCCGACCCGGGCCAGCAGCGCGTCGACGTCCAGCAGGTCTTCGCCGACCGAGAAGTCGGGAATCAGGTCGCCGAAGTCGAGCACGCTGGTGTAGACGAAGCGGTCGGCGCCCGGGCCGCCGACGAGGACGTCGCGGCCGCCGAGCCCTGTCAGCGTGTCGTCGCCCGGGCCGCCGGCCAGCGTGTTGCGGCCGGCGCTGCCGGCGAGCGCCTTCGGCTGGAAGATCTGGAACGCCGCCACCGCCGGGTCGTGGTCGCTCACCTGGTCGGCGAACTCCGAGTTCATGTGCACGACGTCGAAGCCCTCGAGCTTGCCCCTCAGGTTCGGGCTGGCGAGGATGTGGTCGAGCGTCTGCGCGTTGCCCTGGAAGTTGTACGAATAGCGCTCGCCGGGCGGCAGCGTCTCGATCAGCGTCGTCAGGCCGACCGACTCCAGCAGCGACAGCGGCGGCGAGAACTCGAAGTCGTTCAGGTCGCCGGCGACGATCGCCTTGGCGCGCGAATCGGCCGCCAGCAGGCCGGCGACAAAGTCGCCGACGATCTCCGCCTGCTGCAGCCGCTGCGCTTCGCTCGCCAGCAGCGGCGGCTGGTTCGGACCGAACAGCGGCTGGTCGCCGCCCTTGGAATTGAAGTGGTTGGCGATGACCGTGATCGTCTCGCCGTTGAACGTGAACGTACCCGCCAGCGGCTTGCGGCTGGAGGCGAAGGCGTCGCCGTCGGAGAGATCGGTGTCGACGAGCCGCTGCAGCGACCCGTCGACGAAGCCGACGCGCGCCGGATCGAACAGGAAGCCGACGCGGATGTTGCCGCCGGGTTCGCCGCCGTCGGCGTTGTTGACGGGGTCGATCTGGCGGTAGCTGTACCGCGGCCCGCCGGCGGCGGCGATGGCGTCGATCAGCAGCGTGAAGGTCTGGTCGGCGGCGACGGTGCCGTCGTTGATCGCGCCGTTGTTGTCCTGCATTTCCGACAGCGCCAGGATGTCCGGCGACTTCAGGTTGACGACGATCGCCTGCCCGAGCGCGGCGAAGCGGGCCGCGCCGTCGCCGGGGTCGAGGTTCTCGACGTTGAAGGTGGCCACCGTCAGCGTGTTGGCGGCGCCATCGAGTGTCGTGACTTCCTTCGCCAGCGGCGACGGCGTGACCACCGTCGGCGCCACCGGCACCAGCACCTCGAAGTTGTTGAAGTCGTAGCCGACGACGCCCTGGATCGTCCCCAGCCGCGCGCCGACGTCGACCTCGGGCAGGGCGACCGAAGCGTTGATCAGGTCGTCGATCTGGATCCGCTCGGGGTTGAAGTCGCCGGCCTTGGCGAGGCTGCCGCCGCGGGCGGCCAGGCTCGTCGCACCGGCGCCGCCGTTGGCCAGCACCCAGATTTCCTCCGATGAGCCGAAGTTCGCCGTCGGCGAGGTGGCGACCGGATCGCGGACCTCGACCCACATGCCTTCGAGGCTCTCCCAGAAGTCGATGCCGTCGCGCGCTGGATCGAACTCGCCGCCGGTTTCGACGTTGGCGGCTTCCAGGTTGATGACCTCGGTCGGCGGCGCGCGATCGACGCCGAGCACGGTCGCCGCGATGGCCAGCCCCTCGCCCATCGGCCAGGCCGCCACCGCCAGCGGCTGCACCGCGGCGTTGTTGCCGATCTGCGTGATCGTCAGGTTGTTGGCGTTTCCGCCGGGGCGGAACTCGGAGACCGTGCCGCTGACCTGCACCGCCTCGCCGACGGTGCGCGCGACCAGGACGGCGCTGCCGCTGCCGGTGAAGACGAAGATGCCTTCCGAAGTGGCGGCGTCGCCGTCGGGGAACGGATCCTGGATCCAGAAGCCGTTACTCGCCTTGGCGGTGACGATGCCCTGCACGTTCTGCACCCCCTGGCCGACGTAGGGCGAAAGGTGGGCGCGGCTCTGGATGTCGTGGATGCGCAGCGGCGCGTTGATCTCGAACACGGTGACCGTGTTGCTGACCTCGGCGGCAGTGACCAGCAGTGGGCGGCCGGTGGGGCTGTCCTTGGCGGCGACGAAGGCGAGCCCCTCGACGCCACGGTCCTGCGGCGTGTTGCTGTACTGGATGAACTCGGGCCGGTCGGGGCGGCTGACGTCGTAGACGACGATATCGCCGACGCGTTCCAGCCCGATGAAAGCGTAGGTGCGGCCGCTGATCTGGCCCAGCACCACCGCCTCCGGCTCGGGGCCCTTGTTGTCGCTGCGGCTGTCGAAGCCGGCGGCGGTCCCGTCGGAGTTGAACAGCGTCGGCGTGCGCGCGGCGGTGATCTGCTCCAGGGCGTCGCCGCTGTCGAAGACGATCGCGCCGGTGTCGTCCCGGATCGTGAAGGAGCGGGAACCGAAGGCGGCGATGAAGTCGAAGTCGCCGTCGCCGTCGGTGTTGCCGGTGACATTGGAGACGGTCAGGCGGCCGAGGTTTGCGTTCTGCTTCAGCGTTACCGCGTTCGGGAACGTCGTCGGGTCGAGCACGTAGCCCGCAGCGCCAACGCGGACCTCTTCCGACAGGCCGGTGTAGTCGCGTGCGTCGCCCTCGTTGGCGGTGACGAAGTAGGTGCGGCCACCGACGCTGTAGCTGGCGATCGCGTCGGGCTGGTACATGCCGCGCACCGGCCAGGTGGCGATGTTGATCGCGCCGCTGCCGCCGGGGCTGTCGCGGTCGCTGGCGTCGAGGCCGTTGCCCGTCAGCGAGTGATCCTTGAAGCCGAGCGGCTGAATCCCGGTGACAGTGGCGGTGGCGATGTCGACGACCGCCAGCGCGTTGGCCTCCTGCAGCGTGACGACCGCTTTCATGCCGTCCGGCGTCACCGTGATGTATTCCGGCTCCAGATCCTGCGCCACCGTGGCGCCGGGGCCGAAGATGCGCACGCCGGCGGTCTTCAGCGCGTCGATCTGGCCGTTGAAGGCGGCGAAGCCCGCGGTCTGCACGGTCGCCGCCGCCACGCCGGCCGACAGATCGATGATGCTGACCGAGCCTTCGGGGTCGAACGAGTTGGCCTGGCCGTAGCTGTTCGGCTCGCCCTCATTGGCCACCAGCACCTTCCTGCCGTCGGGCGTGAAGGTCAGCATGTCGGGCAGGGCGCCGACCTCGACCGAATTCAGGAACGCGCCGGTGGCGGCGTCGAAGAAGCTCACCCGCCCCGGCTGGTGGGCGCCGCTGGCGTTGTCCTCGATTTCATAGGCGACGGCGACGATGCCGTTGGCGATGGCCACACTGTTTGGGGCCGCCGTCGTGCCGGCCGGCGGCGTGAAGCCCGGCGCGAGGTCGGGCAGCGGGCTCAGGCCGCCGGTGGCGCCAACCTGGTAGACGTTGACCGTGCTCGCGGCGACGACGTAGAGGCGGCCGCTGCCGGGATCGAAGGCGGGGATCTCGGAGGCGGTGGTGCTGGTCGCGGTGCCGACCTGGGTCAGGAAGCTGCGGTCGTTGTTGACGATCGTCAGCGCGCCGCTGGCGCTTGCGCCGAGGACGATGCCGGAGGTCGGCGAGCCGAGACTCAGCGTCGCGACTTCGGCGCCCTCGGCGATGGCGTCGTCGGCGACCACCAACCGCACGCTGCCGCTGGTCTGCCCGGAGGGGATGGTGATCGTCGTGCCGGTGAGGAAGTAGTCGCCGGCGGTGATGCCGGCGCCGGCAACAGTGAGCGTTACCGTCTGGTCCGTCGCCACGGCGCTGCTCGCCACCGCGGTGACGGTGACCGTGGTCGCCTGCGCCTCGAATGCGGTGGCGGTGCTCAGCGTCAGGTTGACCTCGGGCAGGGCGACGGCATCGTTGTCGTCGATCGAGGCCTCCACCGCGCGTGCCGGGATGCCGTTGTACGTTGGGTCGCTGCTGGCCACCGCGTGGGTGATCGTGCCGGTGTGCGTGCCCTCGACCGCGGCGTCGTCGATCGCGTTGACGGTGACCGTCTGCGCGACGCTCCAGTTGGCCGGCGTGAAAGTCAGCGTCGTCGCGCTGGCGACGACCTGCGCGCCGCCGTCGATCGCGACGGTCACATCGGCTGCCGGCGCGCTGCGCAGCGCCACGGTGTAGCTGTCGCCGGCGCCGCCTTCGGTGAGCAGCGTACGGCCGCCCGACTCGACAATCAGCACGCCCGGCGCGCCGGTGTTGTAGTGCCCCGGGCTGCCGAGGTCGTTGCCGCTCGACGCGCGGCCGTTCTGCGCGTCGTTCAGCGTCGACAGCCGCCAGTCGGTCGTGATCGTCTGCGCCCCGAGCTTGTCGACCGGCGCCCAGCCGCTGAAGTTCTGGGTGCGGATCGTGCCGGGAACGTTCTGGTCGCCGTAGGTCAACCGGTCGACGAGGTTGTTGGCGGCGTCGTAGAGGTTGATCTCGTCGTTGCGGCCGAGGTTGGCGGTCAGGCCGCCGATCACCTTGATGGTGGCCGGCAGGCTCCAGGCGACGCGAAAGACCTCGGCGTTGGCCTCGGTCAGGATCACCGATTCGCCCGGCATCACGACGCCGAAGGCGGACAGGCTCTGCGTGCCCGGGATGCGCGAGTCGTCGTCGAAGCTCCAGCCGGTCATGTCGACCGGCAGTCCGCCGACGTTGGTGAACTCGATGAACTCGCCGTCAGCGCCGCTGTACAGGTACTCGGTGATCTCGATGCGGCCGGGGAAGGGGACGGCGAAGGAAACGTTGTCGATCGCCAGGCCGTGGTCGTTGCCCGCGTCGTTGCGCTCGACCCAGCGGATCCACAGCGTCTCGCCGGGGTTCCAGTCGAGGCCGGTCAGCATGCCGCCGAC